>JAENXB010000071.1 GCA_016649785.1 Flavobacteriaceae bacterium | reverse complement strand
TGCCGGAATGCCTGTTATGGAGATTGGTCTGTTTAGAGGAGGGGATCTTTAACGGCTCTGAGCGTTAGATAGCGTGAGATAGCGTGAGATATTGATTTTTATCCTGCCTTTTAAGAGGAGATCCAAATCAGATACTCCTATATGAGCCTGATACTGCAGTTTGTTTCGTTTTTTCATCTCTTTTTTCATTTTTGGGCAATAGCTTCCCCTCACGTTCCGGAGATCGTTTTTTTTACTGGTATTTATTTTCCTGGTTTTTCAACGCATCAATCCAATGTTTAGGTGGACCACGGGCCATAAAGGTTGTTATTGTGATCAGTTTTCCCTTTTTACAGGCAGGACAAATCCGGTGTTGGAGCGGTGGTCTTTCGGGCAGATTGACCGTACCTAAAATTTCCTGTAACCCTGGGATCATGTTTTTTTTGTGGTAGCTGCTCAGTATTCCATAATGCCGGATACGCACAAAACCTTTGGGGAGCACGTGCAGTGCGAAGCGTCGGATAAACTCGTTATCTGCTAACTGCATCAGGGATTTTTTGCCTCCGTGGCGATAGTCTTTTACAGAAAAAGTCACTGTATTCTCCTGGAGGTTTTTAATGCGATGATTGCTAATGGCGATCTTATGGGTATAGCGTCCCAGGTATTCCACTACCTGCGAGGGACCCAAAAAAGGACGTTTGCAATAAACCACCCAATTTTGTTTGAACAGGCTTTCATAGAAGCGCGCGTTTTGTGGTTGCACTTCTTTCCGAAGAGCAGCTACAAAACGAGCTCTGAAGACTTTGCTCATTGCCTTTACCGGGAACAGGTATTTGCCTTTATTTCTGGCTGGTTTCCATGTACCACTTTGGGTAATGCCGCCTCCGGGAACGATACAATGCAGATGCGGATGTAAGGACAGGTTTTGTCCCCAAGTGTGCAGGATAGCGATCATACCGGGGTTGGCTCCCAGGAATTTTGGATTGGACGAAAAGCCTTTGATTACCTGCCAGGCTGTTTTGAACAGCAGGCCATATATCAGTTTAGGTTCATACAGGCATAACCGGTTAAGTTCTGACGGAAGGGTAAAGACCACGTGGAAGTAAGGCACTTTGAGCAGCTCTTCTTCCCTTGCCCGGATCCATGCTTCCCTTTTATGTCCCTGGCACTTGGGACAATGCCGGTTACGACAACTGTTGTAGCTAAGGTGTAAACGTCCGCAGGAAGGATTATTGCAGCGGTCAATATGACCTCCCAAAGCAGCAGTACGGCATTTGCGTAGTGCATGCAGGATCCTTAGCTGCCAGGTATTGGCACAATAGTCAGCTAAAGATTCCCTGTTACGTTCTAACACCTGGGCTACTTCATAGGTAGCAGGTGCCATTACTTTTTATCGTACAGCCGCTCCAGCGGACTGAATGGTTTTTGCCTACCCAACTGTGCCACGTGAAGGTAGGTGAGCGTGGTTTGTATATCTGCGTGTCCCAAAAGATCCTTTACGCTGATGATATCCAGTCCCATTTCCAGTAAATGGGTGGCATAGCTATGCCTCAAACTATGGGTGGTGACCTCTTTTTGGATTCCGCTGTGCTTGCGTGCTTCCCGTACGATCCATTGCACTCCCGTGGTGGATAGTGCAACGGGATTCCCTTTCCTGTCATTGCCGGTAAAGCACCAAATAGAAGGATTCTCTGCTGCAATGTATTTCTTAAGGCCACGGATTTGTAGATCTGCCAAAGGAACATACCGGTCCTTCCGGCCTTTTCCCTGGCGGATGTGAAGCATCTTACGATCAAAGTCAAGGTCTTTGAGCTGAAGGTTGCGAAGCTCAAAACAACGCAAGCCACAGCCGTAGAGCATAGCTAAAACCAGACGGTGTTTGAGTAGCCTGGGGGTTTTAAGCAGTTGCTTCACCTCATTACGATTTAGTACCACCGGAAGTTTCTGAGGCCGTTCAATGGAGGGAAGCATGATCCGCATCTCCTTCATCCCGTAGATACGGTAAGCGTATCTAAGACCGTAAACAGTATGCTTAAAGAAACTGTCAGATGGGGTTTTGTGCTGGGATTTTAATACGTGCAGGTAATCGAGGATTTGTTCTTCATCCAGATCCAGTGGACTGCATTTGAAATGAAGGGAAATGTGCGCCAGGCAACGTGCATAATTGGTCAGGGTGCTTTGGCTTTTACCGGCGAGTTCAACAGAACGCTTAAGCTTTCGATAAAGTTCATTAAATTCCGGTACAGAAATACAGGCCCTTTCTATAAGGGTACTACTTTTTTTTCATAACTTTAAATGTTAATATTAATACCTGCTTAAAGGTAGTGAATAGTGATCAAAAGATTGCTTGAAGCTACCTTTAGGTTTAGTTCAACAACGCATAAAGTTCAGTTGCCGAAGTCAGTTTGCGCACAGGCAACCGAAACTTTATGCAAGTCCGTTAGCGGCAAGTGTAAAAAAAAATTGCGTCAATATGAAAGCAGAATTAAACGGAACTTATAAAAGTAGTTTGCCTATAATTGACATTTTGCAAATAAGCAAATCTGTTTTGAAAAGACTGTCGACTTTGGGCTACGAAAAACACGGAATCTATTCTGTAGAACAGCTTATTTTTCCTCAAAAAATTCAAGCAAAGTCAACCAAATACAAAAATAGGATTTCGGAGCAAGAACTTAGATTACTATTTATCGAGGAGTTTATAAAAGTATATCCCAAATTATTCTACTCAATTGAAACTCCAACAATTGATAAATTCAGTTTTGGTAAAACTTATGAAGATATCAAAGCTGACGAGAATGGTCAATCTGCGTCTTTAGATATGTGCATTTTCGAAAGAGATTCGGATGTTTATAAGCGGATTTTAAATGTAGAATTTAAACACAAAAATTCTGGTATAAAAAATACGGGAAAAGACATTTTAAAACTTATTCAAGAAAAACAAGATGGAGTTTTTATACATCTTTTAGAAAACACAAATATTCGTACTCTTTGTAATGATGGAGAAACTGGAGTTTTTAATAAACTTTATAAATGTTTCTTTGATTTTCAAACGAGCTGGGTTAATGAAAATAAATCAATTCAATTAATTGTTCTTTCTTTAAAACAAAAGATTTTATTGTATCGAAATATCACGAAAACGGATTTGGAGAATTTGAAAGATATATTTTTTATAGAAAACGGTTGCATTAAAATAAACGATATAAAAGAGAACAATTGGAAAATTGAAAAGTTTAACTAAATCAACACCTGCAACATTTAGCAAACTAGCAGAAAAAAGCCCTTTTTTACCCCTCAGGTAGAAGGGCTTTTTTTTGTTAGTTTGTGTTGACTGTGACACCCGTTAATTGATCTGTTTTTGTATAGGTGGTTTAGTAGTTCCTGGATTTGTTTTTCACGATTTTTAGGATTCCCTTTCCCGGCTGCATTTTTGTTTTTTTAATGTTTTGGGTACAACTTCCCTTACCCATAAAATGGGGATGCTTTAATTAATTCAGATGTCCTGGAATAAATCGCTGTATTTTTTATTCCATTTCAAAGGGGAGAGGCTTTATATTCATTGCTAAAATCTCAAAATAATATTAATTTTGATGGGCAAAAAAGGGTTCCGGGGGGTGTATGGTCAGTTGGTTCTTTGTTTATCTGTCTTGATCCAGGCTTACAAAGCCATTTTAATTGCATTATACTCAACTGATACCTTAAACCATAATTTCTGCCTTAATCCTGATCCCAAGTTAAAAAGCTTATTTTAGTCCATAATTGGCAGTAAATCTAGGTTTTTAGACAGACTGCCGTTGGGCAGCATACAAAAAATTCGAGGAAAGAAAATAATTCATTAACTTTATAAAAAATAAGAAATGGAAACGATACGAATTGACATCTTGAATCCAAAAGCTAAGAATATATTGAAAGATTTAGCTGACCTGAAATTGATCAGAATCAAGAAAGAAAAGAAATCCGACTTTTCCAATCTCCTCAAAAAGTTAAGATCTAAATCGACAGAAGAATTAAGTCTGGAGGAAATAACAAAAGAAGTAGAAAGCGTGAGAAAATCACGATATGAAAAGTAAAAGAATAATCCTGGACACCAATCTTTGGATAAGCTTTTTGATTTCTAAAAACTTCACAGAAATTGACAAATTAATCCAAACGAAAAAAGTTAAATTAATATTTTCCGACGAATCACTCGAAGAGTTCATAGAAGTTGTAAAAAGACCAAAATTTAAAAAATTCTTTTCCAAAAAAGATATTGAAAAGCTCTTAGATATATTCGATCAATACGCAGAATTGATTAAAGTAAAATCTAAAATAGATATTTGTCGTGATCCAAAGGACAATTTCCTTCTAAACTTAGCAGTAGATGGAAAAGTGGATTTTTTAGTTACTGGCGATAATGATTTACTTGTAATTGAAAAAATAAACACAACGCAAATAATTACATTTAGAAGTCTAATAGAAAAGATAAGTTCGGACTAGTACACAGCCAAACATCGGTTACCAGCAAATAGCGGGCATTCGAATGAAAATTGATATTTTATGACCAAGTAAAAAACAACTAAACCGATAAGAACGCGGCTTTACTCCACCCTACTTGTGTTAGCCAAGACCTTTGCCATTAATTTGAAAAGACCGGCCAATAACGGCCGGTCTTTTTAATATCCTTTTCAATTTCATTAGACTTATCTATTCTTCAAAATCACTTTCATTTACCCCTTCGTTTACTTTGATGGCGGTTACATTGAATTCAAAAGATTGCGGTCCAAAGGATTGAGAGATTGTAAACGGAAATTTAACTCCCGCTACTTCCTGGTAATTGCTATACCCGGTAGGAACTTCCATTGTTTGTCCACCTTGAGATACCGTTTTTACGGATTTCACTTTTAATCCGCTTTCTAAATCGTAATACGCTGTAGTTTCTTTATTTAGAGCTACCACATACGCATCTTTTCCATCAATGGCCTCAATGCCCATTACTTTTGCTTCTGAAGCATTCATTTCAGGGAATTGAATTGCATCCGCTTTCGCAGCTTCAATTTGTTCTTCATTAAGGGCAATTTTTTGTCCCTGCATTACTGCAAATCCCGTTTTACCGTTAAATACCTGTTTGCTCACGGCATTTCCTCCCATGGAAACTACTTGCATCGTTTTTCCTGTGGAAGTTGACTTCACTTCAAGGTCCAGTTTCTGTCCCTGAATTTCCGCCTGGGCTTGCATCAAAATACTTTGCACCTTGGCAACGGCATCTTTTCCGCCTATTGCTTTGAGATAGTTTTTGAAAATAGTTTCAGCATTTACCGTAGGGTCTACAGCTTTGTTGAATTCCGGTTTAGCTATTTTATTTCCTTCCTTATCAAAATAAACTACTGGGATTTTCTTTCCGTTATAGTTTATTTTTTCTAGATTTTCAACTACCTCACTTCCTTTTCCTACTATAACAATTCTAGAATTGTCTGCAAGGAAATATTTGTTTGCTACACGTTGTACATCTTCTGCAGTAACAGCATTGATGTTTTTAAGGTAATTTTCATAAAAATCTTTATCAAGATCTTCAGTTTCTACATCCAAAGCCAATCTTGCAATAGTAGCTGGCTGTTCTAAAGACAATACAAAATCTCCAGTATATTTCGCTTTTGCATTAGCAAGCTCTTTATCTGTAACTTTTTCATTTCTAATTCTGTGTACTTCATCTAAAAAAGCAACAACAGCACTATCTGTCACTGCATTTCTAACACTTGCACTTGCTACAAAAGTGGCAGGACCATATTTATCATTACCAGTTCTTGAATATGCTCCGTAAGTATATCCCTTGTCTTCTCTTAAGTTTAGGAACAAACGAGCTTCTCCACCACCTCCAAGAATTTTATTAGCTACTAAAACCGGAATATAATCTTGGTCCTTTTGTTTTAGATTTATTGTATTAACTAATGCAATTTCACTTTGAACTGCATTAGGCATATCTATAAATTGTATTTCTGTTCTATCTAAGTTAGTAACCTTTGGTAAGGTGTAAGCAGGTATAGTGCTTTTTTTCCAGCCAGAAAAGTTTTCTTTTACCAACTTCTTAACTTCATCATATTTTACATCTCCAACGATTACTAAATACGCATTTTTGGGGATGAAATATGTTTTGTAAAATGATTTTACATCTGCCAGAGTTAAACTCCCAACGGAAGCTTCAGTAGCAAATTCTCCGTATGGATGATTTTTTCCATATGCTAAGGCAGATCTTACTCTACTAGCATTATAAGCTACATTTTTCTCATTGGATTTTAAACCTGCAATCTCACGATCTCTTACTTTAATAAATTCTTCTTCAGTAAATTTTGGGTTTATAGCTCCATCTGCCATAAGTTTTAACACTTCCGGGAAATACTTGGATAAGGTATTGGCATTTGCACCACTAGGATTAAAATTAAGACGAGCTCCTAAATAATCTATACGTTCGTTAAAATCGTCTTTAGATATTTTTTGAGTACCTGTTCCAAGTAATTGACCTGTTAAACTAGAAACCCCAGCTTTTTTATCTTCAAATATTGGTGGATTGTCTAATCGTAAAGACATAGACACTCTTGGAAGTTTATGATTTTCAACCACCATAACTTTAAGACCATTGTCTAAAGTAAAACTTTCTGGTTCTTCAATGTTAATTTTTGGAGCAGGACCGGCTTCCGGTTGTTTACTTCGGTCTATTTGAGCATTAACTCCAATAGAAAGAAACAATATTGCTGCAAAAGCTATTATATTATTTTTCATTTTAATCATTTTATAAATTTTATTGTTTTATTTCTTCAGCTTTTGGTAAATATTCTAAAACAACCCGCTGATTTGGATTTAAATATTTGCTGGCAACTCTTTTAATATCCTCTCTGGTAATTGATCTATAAATGTTTATTTCTTCATTTATTAATTTGGTCTTACCATATAATAAATAATTGCTCGCCAAAGAATTTGCGATACCGGCTACGCTTGAATTTGAATTCACATAGCTGTTCTCAGCTTTATTCTGAAGTTTTTGAAAATCTTTTTCTGAAATTAATTTAGTTCTAATTTGAGCTATTTCTTCTTCCATATCATTGTTCAATGTCTCAAGTGACGTTTCGCCCTGAGGAATAGCAAATATTAGGTACATCCCATAATCTTCCTGTTCTAGATTGAAGGCTTGAACTGCAAGTGCTTCTTTTTTATCATCTACTAACTTCTTATAAAGTTTCGAACTATTACCATCACTTAAATAATCAGAAATCATATTTAATACATAAGAATCTTCTTCAGTAAAAGAAGGAGTCCTGTATCCTAAAACAGTTGCAGGTAGTTGAATGTTAGCGTCATAAGCAGTCGCTTTGATTTCCTTTGTAATAGGAGTTTCTTTAGGCATATCTCTTACAACAGCATCGCCTTTAGGAATTGGCCCAAAATAATCCTCAATCATTTTTTTGGTTTTGGAAATATCAATATCTCCAGCAACTACTAAAACTGCATTATTAGGGACATAATATTTATCGAAGTAATTTTTAAATTCTTCCAAAGTTGCAGCATCTAAATCTTCCATGTACCCAACATTTGGATCTTTATATGGATGATTCACAAATAAGTTTGAAGATACAGATTGTAATAAATTCCCATAAGGTCTATTATCATAACTTAACCTTCTTTCTTCTTTTACAACCTCATTTTGGGTATCTACTCCTTTTTGTTTTATGATTGGATGCATCATTCTCTCAGATTCCATCCAAAGACCCAATTCTAAATTGTTAGACGGGAAGATTTCGTAATAGTAAGTTCTGTCATTAGAGGTGTTTGCATTGTTGCTGCCTCCGTTACTGCTTACTATTTCAAACCATTTTCCATTTGGAATGTTTTCAGTTCCTTCAAAAAGTAAATGTTCAAAGAAATGTGCAAATCCAGTTCTTCCGTCTTGACGGTCTTTCCCTCCCACGTGGTACATTACAGAGGTGGTTACTACTGGTGCAGTATTGTCCTGATGCAGAATAACATGCAAGCCATTGTCCAGATCATATTCGGTAAACTCAACTTCTTGCGCAAAGCCAAGCATTCCCAGAAGCAATGCAAAGGCTGACAATTTAAATTTATTCATCATTGTTTTCAAGTGTTTATTAATACTTATAAGTAGCAAAAACCTCTGTAAGGTTACAAAAAAAACAACAATTTTGTGAATCCAGGAAAAAATAGTTGCTTCCTAAGTCTTAAAAAAGGTTAAAATTAACAGGATATTAAGGCGTTAACTCCTCATTATTTTCGAACTTTATGAGCTAACAAATCCTTAAATAATGAAAAAAATCAGTATTCCAGTCAAATACGGGCTTGCAATTTCCATCGGATTAATTGCATATTTTTTGATTTGCGCTTTGTTTGGAGTTCACATAAATCCTGCTTATAGCTTATTTAATGGTGTAATAATGGGGATTGGGATGTATTTTGCCCTAAAACAATACCGTTTGCACCCCAGCGGTAAATTTAATTATCAAACGGGCTTTGTAATGGGCTTGCTCACCGGATTTTATGCAACTGTTATTTTTACCATTTTTTTCGCAATTTATTCTACAGAAATCAATCCCGAATTTTTAAATGAAATGCTCCCAGCCTGGCGCAACGATTATAGTACCAGCAAGGGATTGGTGATTTTTGTGGTAGCTGTTATGGGATTTGCCACTACCTTAATTTTGACCCTTACTTTTATGCAATTATTAAAGGATTCCTGGAACATTAAAGAAGGGAATAAGCCTCCATTGAGAAAAGAAACAAAGTCTTTGTGAATTAGTTATTTAGAAGTATATTTGCACCCGCCTTCCAGAAATGGCTGGCGGGTTTCTAAAATTAATTAATTAATAAATACGCTATGTACGCAATTGTAGAGATAGCAGGGCAGCAATTTAAAGTTGCAAAAGACCAGAAAGTATTTGTTCACCGTTTGGTGGGAGAAGAAGGAGACAGCGTTTCCTTTGATAAAGTTCTTCTTACCGGCGATGGTGACAATATTACTTTAGGCGCCCCAGCTATAGACGGAGCTTTGGTAGATGCTAAAATCACCAGGCACGTAAAAGGAGACAAAGTGATTGTCTTTAAAAAGAAAAGAAGAAAAGGTTACCGTGTTAAAAATGGTCACCGTCAGTCTTTGACCGAGATTTCTATCGTAGGAATTTCTCTTTCGGGTTCTAAAAAACCTGCTTCTGCCAAAAAAGCAGTGGTTAAAGAAACTCCTAAAGCTGAAACCAAAAAAGCGGCTCCAAAAGCTAAAAAAGAGGTTGAAGTAAGTGAAAATTTGGTTAGTCGTGCCGAACACAGAGCTGAAGAAAGCAACATTGAAATCAATGTAGATAAGCTTCTTCACAGTATTGGGACTGCTGCAAAATCTGATGCCGATGATTTGAAAGAAATCAACGGAATTGGACCAGTTTTCGAAAAAAGATTGAATGAAGTAGGTATTTATACTTACGAGCAAATTAGCAAACTTAAAGCAGCGGACAGAGAAGAACTTTCTGCTCTTGAAGGCATTACCCGCGAAAAGATTAAATCTGATGAATGGGTTAAGCAAGCTAAAGAATTGCTTAAGAAAAAATAAGAATACTAATTAGAAAAACTAAAAGCCATGGCTCACAAAAAAGGTGTTGGTAGTTCCAAGAACGGTAGGGAATCTGAATCAAAGCGCTTAGGTGTTAAGATATTTGGAGGACAAGCTGCCATCGCAGGAAATATCATCGTTAGACAAAGAGGTTATACGCACAATCCTGGAGAGAATGTGTATGGTGGAAAAGACCATACTTTACATGCAAAAGTTGACGGCCTTGTAAAATTCACCAAAAAGAAAAACAACAAATCATACGTTTCTATTGAACCGTTTGAGGCATAAGCCACCTAACCCCCAAAGGGGGAATTGGAGCAATTGTTTTTAAATTATAAAACCCTCTCTGAATTTTCGGAAAGGGTTTTTTTGTTTCTGATGCCCAAAAATTTCTTTTTCAGAGTGCATCTTTTATTGCCATTTTGAGAGAAGTTAAGCGTTCAGGTAATTTTAATCCACCATTGGATTTTAATCAAAAAAAAAGTCCTTCCCGAAAGTTTATTTTCGAAAAGGACCTTTTATTTTTCTCAAGTCTCAAGTCTCAAATCTGAGATCTCAAATCTATTCCCTAGTACCTGTAGTATTCCGGTTTAAACGGTCCTTCAACGGTAACTCCAATATATTCGGCTTGTTCCTGGGATAATTCGGTCAATTCAACTCCTATTTTCTCCAAATGAAGCTTGGCCACTTTTTCATCTAAATGCTTCGGAAGCATATAAACGTCATTTTCATATTTATCTGAATTTTTCCAAAGTTCTATTTGAGCCAGGGTTTGATTGGTAAATGAATTGCTCATCACAAAACTAGGATGACCGGTAGCACAACCAAGGTTTACCAGCCTGCCTTCAGCAAGCAGGATAATATCTTTCCCATTGATGGTATATTTATCTACCTGAGGCTTAATAGTATCTTTTGTTTTGCCCCAATTATTATTTAACCAGGCGATGTCGATTTCATTGTCAAAATGGCCAATATTACAAACGATGGTTTTGTCCTTCATGGCTTCAAAATGTTCGCTTCGAACAATACCTTTATTTCCGGTAGTTGTAATAACGATATCGGCAGTAGGAACTGCAGTTTCAAGTCGTTTTACTTCAAATCCGTCCATTGCGGCCTGCAAAGCGCAAATTGGGTCAATTTCGGTAACGGTAACAATAGATCCGGCTCCTTTAAAGGAAGCAGCCGTTCCTTTACCCACATCGCCATATCCACAAACCACAACCCTTTTTCCGGCTAACATTAAATCGGTTGCACGGCGAATTGCATCAACCGCGCTTTCACGACAGCCATATTTATTGTCAAATTTGGATTTGGTAACAGAATCGTTCACATTGATGGCCGGCATGGTTAATGTTCCGTTTTTCACGCGTTCGTACAAACGGTGAACACCTGTGGTGGTTTCTTCTGAAAGTCCTTTAACGCCTTTGGCAATTTCAGGGTATTTGTCCAAAACCATATTGGTTAGATCTCCACCATCATCAAGGATCATATTTAAAGGTTTGCGATCTTCCCCAAAGAATAATGTTTGTTCAATACACCAGTTAAATTCTTCCTCGGTCAATCCTTTCCAGGCATAAACCGGAACGCCGGTAGCTGCTATCGCGGCTGCGGCCTGATCCTGAGTAGAAAATATATTACATGAACTCCAGGTCACTTCAGCACCTAAAGCAGTTAAGGTTTCAATTAACACCGCGGTTTGGATAGTCATGTGCAAACATCCTGCTATACGGGCACCTTTAAGAGGTTGTTCGTCTTTAAATTCTTTTCTAAGAGACATTAGCCCGGGCATTTCCGCCTCGGCCAGTTCAATTTCTTTTCTTCCCCAGGCTGCAAGGGAAATATCTTTTACTTTATAGGCTGTATAAGGCACTGATTTAGTAGACATATTATTATATTTGGTTTTTAGCAATTTTTAAGTTGCAAAAATACAAAATATCTAACAAAACTTTATGGCCCTTTACAAAACAATAACAGTTGATCAACATACCAAAGCATTTATCTGGAAGGTTGAAGAACCCTATGAATGGCTGAGTGAAGGAATCGAACTTACTCCCAATTGCCAGGAGCGTGTAAAGGGAATGAAATCTGAAATTCATAAACGCGGGTTTATGAGTATCAGGCATCTATTGGCGGAAGCCGGGTATACGGACTTTGATCTCTATTATGACGATATGGGAAAACCTCATTTAAAAGACAATAAGTATATATCAATAACCCATTCTTTTGAGTTTACCGCAATCATTGTAAGTAAAGAACATGTTGGGATAGATATCGAGAAAAAGCGGGATAAAATATTGAAGATCGCTGAAAAATTTACACCTATTGAGGAATACAGGACTTTGGCCAATGTAGCTGCATTAATCAGAAAATTGACGATCGTATGGGGCGCGAAGGAGTCGATCTATAAATTATATGCAGAACCCGGTTTGAGCTTTTTACAACACATCAATATTGCCAATTTTGATTTGGATGAAG
>JAENXB010000252.1 GCA_016649785.1 Flavobacteriaceae bacterium | reverse complement strand
GGTCCAGCATATCTTCTTCTTCGTAACTTTTTTCCGGAAAGTGATCGGAATGACTTAAACTATAAAAATGGCAGGAAGCACACATCGCCATGCCTCCGCATGTGCCCTGTACCGGCAATTCATGCATCTTGCATACTTCCATTAAATTCATATTCATATCGGTTGGTGCATCTACCAAATGCGCCTCACCTTCCCTATCGATAATTGTTATTTTTATGTCTAACATACTTTTGAAAAAAGATTCCAAAATCCTTATACTTCAGGACTCTGCGATCTTCGAATTAGTTTATACTTTTTATTATTTCTTTTTTCGCCTCTTTTCTTGTTCCGTCAAAACCACTTATCCCACTAACTGTCGTGTATTTCATTACATATTTTTTTTCGGGAAAAATACGTTGATAAGCGCTTTGGCACATAATTGCCGCTTCGTGGAAGCCGCAAAGGATCAATTTCAATTTTCCCGGATAGGTGTTTACGTCACCAATGGCATAAATGCCGGGAATGTTTGTTTGATAATCGTAGGCATTATTCACCTTTATGGCATTTTTTTCAATTTCCAGGCCCCAGTCTCCAATAGGCCCCAATTTTGGGGAAAGGCCGAAAAGAGGAATAAAAAAATCTGTCGGTTTTATGCCATCAACTGAAGTATCCCCATTATGGCGAATAACCACCGCTTCCAATTCATTTTCTCCTTTTAAATCCACTACTTCTGCCTGAGTAATCAAATTTATTTTTCCGGATTTTGATAATTCTTCCACCTTTTCTACAGAATCCAGGGCTCCACGAAAATCTTTCCTTCTGTGAACCAGGGAAACTTCTTTGGCAATTTCGGCCAGATAAATAGCCCAGTCTAATGCGGAATCTCCTCCGCCGGATATTACAACTCTTTTATTGCGATATATTTCGGGTTCTTTTATGATATAAGCAACGCCTTTGTCTTCATATTTACCAATGCTGGCAATAGGAGGTTTTCTGGGTTCAAAGCTGCCTAATCCACCGGCAATTACCACTACGGGAGCCTGATGTTGGGTGCCTTTTGATGTGGTTACCAAAAATTTTCCGTCTTCCAGTTTTTCCAGGGTTTCTGCCCGTTCTCCTAAGGTAAAACCCGGACTAAAGGGTTTAATTTGTTCCATTAAATTCCTTACCAAATCTCCTGCCAATACCTCCGGAAAACCCGGGATATCATAAATAGGTTTTTTAGGATAAATTTCCGAACATTGGCCTCCAGGTATTGGCAAAGCATCTATAAGGTGACATTTTAATTTTAGCAATCCAGCTTCAAAAACGGTAAACAAGCCCGTAGGCCCGGCACCGATAATTAGAATATCTGTTTTAATCATTTTATTCAATTTATACGAAAAAGCAAATGAGCAAAAACACCATTACTTCTCAATATTTACCACTTTCTCAATTTGTGGCACATATTTTTTAATGGTCATTTCCACACCCGATTTTAAAGTCATTTGGTTAACGTGGCAACCTACACAATTGCCTTCCAACTTAACTCTTACCAGTCGGTCATCTTCAATGGAAACCAAGGAGATGTCCCCGCCATCATTTTGCAGATAAGGACGAATTTCTGCAAGGGCTTTTTCTACATTTATCCTAATTTCTTCCGTTGTCATCTATTTCGTTTTAACCGCACTACATCCAGCCATCGTTGTAATTTTGATGGCCTCAGTTGGAGGCAGGCTCTTGTTTCTGTTTACGGTTTCCTGAACTACGTTTTGAGTGATTTTTTCAAAAGCAGCTTCAAGAGGAGTTCCAACCTGCAAGGCTGCGGGCCTTCCAACATCTCCTGATTCACGAATGCTTTGCACTAATGGAATTCCGCCTAAAAAGGGCACCTTTAAATCTTCTGCCAGGCTTCTTGCTCCATCTTTTCCAAAGATATAATATTTGTTTTCAGGCAATTCTTCCGGAGTAAAATATGCCATGTTTTCTATAATTCCCAAAACCGGCACATTAATGCTTTCCTGCTGAAACATTGCAACCCCTTTTCGGGCATCAGCCAAAGCCACTTTTTGTGGAGTACTAACAATCACCGCACCTGTAATAGGCATTGATTGCATGATGGATAAATGAATGTCTCCTGTTCCCGGAGGAAGATCTATCAACATAAAGTCCAAATCTCCCCAGTTAGCGTCAAAGATCATTTGATTGAGGGCCTTTGATGCCATAGGTCCTCTCCAAACTACCGCCTGATCCGGTTTTGTAAAAAATCCAATAGACAATAATTTTACTCCATAATTTTCAATTGGTTTCATCATCGATTTTCCACCAACCTCAATTGAAAGTGGTTTTTCCATTTCCACATCAAACATCATTGGTTGGGATGGGCCATAAATATCGGCATCCAAAACACCCACCTTAAAACCCATTTTGGCAAGGGTTACGGCCAAATTTGCGGTGACGGTAGATTTACCAACACCACCTTTCCCCGAGGCTACGGCAATAATGTTTTTGAGTCCGGGAATATCCTTGCCTTTTATTTCGGGCTTTTCAGGAGCTTCCACCTTTATATTAACCAATACTTTAGCTTTTTCATAAACCTTTTCATGGATGGCCTTCATAACATCTACTTCGGCCCGCTTTTTAATATGCAAGGCAGGAGTAGTGAGAAGAAGATCCACCACAACCTCATCTCCGAAAGTCATTACATTTTGAACTGCTCCGCTTTCTACCATATTTTTTCCTTCTCCGGAAATGCTAATGGTTTCAAGCGCTGCCATTATATCTTTTTTATCTAATTTCATTGTAAATTACTTTTATTAAACCTCTTATGTAAAATCATTCTAAAATACAAATATAGTTGTATATGATAAGAAAACGAAGTATTTACCTATAATTGATTTGATGAAAAATACGGCAGAAATATAAAAAAATGGGTGGCTTACTCTATTCTATAAATCGGTTGCAGGATCCCAGAAAATATCATTGAAATTCTGGACTTGATTTTCCTTCACTTTAACCCCTTCAGCTTCCAATAATTGCTGCATCGCATTGGTGCCGCCAAAATGATATTTCCCGGATAACAAACCAAATCTGTTAACAACCCTTTGCGCAGGTATAGATTCCATGTTATGAGAATTGTTCAAGGCCCATCCCACCATCCTGGCGCTCTTTGCTGCTCCAAGATATCGCGCAATAGCCCCATAAGATGTTACTCTGCCTGGCGGTATTAATTTTACCACCTGGTAAACCCGTTCAAAAAAGTTTGGGTTCTCCTCCATTCTAATAATAGAAAATTCTAAATAAAGTAATGATGACCAAAACCAGCATAAGAGCGGCCATGAAATAATTTGAATATTTTGTAAAAACCTTTGTTTTACCTACAATTTTTGGAAAAGACAAAACATATAAATACAAAGTAGTAAAGGTACCCAGGGAAGCTGCCAAAACAAATAACAATATAATGCCCCAATGGTATGAAATATCACCACCAACATTAAGCGCAGCCGCTAGAGCAACAAAATAAGGAATAGGAAAAACGTTTAGCACAGCAATTAAAACCCCTTTAAAAATACTATTGGCCCTCGCTTTTTTTGAATAGGTTTTGATATGTGTATCTTTTTTTGCTTTTACAAAGAAAAAAATGGTTAAGAGGATAAAGATCACCAATCCTGCCCGCAATAATATATTG
>JAENXB010000067.1 GCA_016649785.1 Flavobacteriaceae bacterium | reverse complement strand
TTAAAGGTATTGTGGACGACACCTATATTCCTAAAATGAACATTAAAATTAGCTCCGGCAATGCTTCATTTAAATATCCCGATTTGCCGAAAAGTGTGCAGGACATCAATATAAATGCCGCAATTGTAAACGAGACCGGCCTGGTGGATGACACTTTTCTCAATATTGACAACATGAGTTTCAGGATAGACCAGGATGTGTTTTCCGGAAGCGGAAATATCAAAAATCTAACCGGGAACCAATTGGTGGATATGGCGCTTAAGGGCACTGTAAATCTTGCAAATATCAAACAGGCCTATCCCCTGAAACTGAAACAAGACCTCAACGGAATTTTAACCGCCGATGTTAAAACCTCTTTTGATATGAATTCAATTGAAAAAGAGCAATATCAGAATGTGAACAGCAGCGGAAATGCAAGCATCCGGGATCTCAGTTATAAATCGCCGGAAATTCCCAATGAAGTGAAGATCTCAAGCGCAAGTTTCAATTTTAACCAGGGAAACGTTCGTGTGCCGGAACTCAATTTAACTACCGGAAAAACGGATATCAGGGCTTCAGGAAATATTCAGAATTTTATGGGTTTTTTGTTTACCGATCAAAAATTGAAAGGGACCTTTTTGGTGAACTCCAACACTTTTTCCGTAAATGATTTCAGGATCGCAGAAACTTCAGAAATAACGGAAAAGACCACAGAAAAAAAGATCGTTGTACCAACGGGGAAAGAAGCGGTTAAAATCCCTTCATTCCTGGATACCGAAATGACTTTCGCGGTAAACTGGGTGCATTATGACAACCTGGTTTTAAATAATGTAAAAGGAAAGCTGCTTATAGCCGATGAAACCGCGACTTTTCAAAATGTGACTTCCAACATTTTTGACGGCACAATTGCCTTAAACGGAAATGTTTCCACAAAAAATCCGGTTCCCACTTTTAAAATGGACCTGAATTTAAATGCTCTTGATATTGCAAAATCTTTTGAAGGATTAAAACTTTTACAGGCTTTGGCGCCTATTGCTGTTGCTTTGCAGGGAAAACTCCAGACACAAATGAATTTATCGGGAAATTTAAATGAAGATCTAACGCCCCAACTCACCAGCCTTATGGGGAATGCCCTTGCCGAAATTTTAACTGCCAAGGTACAACCGGAGAAACTCACTTTGTTTTCAAAACTTGATGAACAACTGAATTTTTTGGATTTTAAGGATATAAATATTGATCGTCTAAAGGGAAGGGTCACCTTTAAAAACGGAATGGCGGAAATAACCCCTTTTGCCTTTAAAATAAAAGGCATTAACATCAATGTGGCGGGAAGCCACAGTTTTGACAATAGGATGAATTACAACCTCGCCCTGGATGTTCCCGCAAAAATGCTGGGAAGTGAAATTGGAGGAACACTTGCCAAATTGAGCGCAACGAATATTGAAGACATGATGGTTGCTTTGCCTATAGGCTTATCGGGGAGTTTCCAGAATCCGCAAATCAATTTAAATACCCAGCAAGCTATCAATACACTCACTCAAAAAATAATCGAGCAACAAAAAGAGGCTTTCACCCAAAAAGGACTTGATGCGATCTCAAATATTTTAAAAGGGGGCAAACTTCCTCCAAAACCAGCAGACAGCGTGGCTGTAATTCCTCAGGCTCAAAAAGATTCGGTGAGAGTACAACAGGAAAAGAAGGTTGAAGATGTAGCACGTGATATTTTCGGCGGATTATTAAGCGGCAGGAAGAAAGCCAAGGACACTATCAAAAAAAATTAGTGAAATGAAGATCAATTGAGAAGTCTAACAGGTTTCAAAACCTGTTAGACTTCTTTGGGTTCTTTATCTTACGCTTATCTCCACTACAAATCCTTCGTGATTCCGAACATTAAATACGGTGCCGTCCTGAAACAACAAATACTGACCTTTAATTCCCTTGAGCACCCCTTCAAAATAAGGGGCTTTGGTGAGTTTGAGAGTTTTTATTTTTTTGGGATATTCCAACACCGGAAAAACGATCTCGGTTTCTTTATTGTTTGCCAGATAATATTCTTTGGCGGCTTCAGGTATATATTTCTTTAATTTTTCGCGTTCTTCCTCCAGGTTCAGATCAATGATATCGTTGGTGAGCATTTTTCTCCAATTGGTTTTATCAGATACATGTTGTTTTAGCGCCATTTCCGTGATCCCTGCCAGATATCTGTTGGGAACTTCCACAATTTCTATGGCCTCGTGCGCGCCCTGATCGATCCACCGGGTAGGAATTTGGGTTTTTCTGGTAACCCCAACCTTCACATTGCTGGAATTGGCCAGATATACCACATGTGGTTTTAACTGAACTTTTTTTTCATAAACCAGGTCGCGGTCTTCAATATCCAAATGAGCGGTGCTCAATTCCGGATTCATGATCCAGTTGCCCGACTGAGGGATCGAAGTGAAACAACCGTAACAAAATCCCTGGGCAAAAATTTTCTTCTCCAAACCGCAGTTCAAACATTGATATCTTAAAAAATTTATGCTGATGGTTTTATCCAGGATTTGGTTGAGATGCAAGAAATCGGTTTCAAAAATCAGGTAATATTGGACTTCTTTTTGGAGTTCGGTTTTCATTTTTGTCAAAACACCTTCGTACCTCATTGTTTTTTTGTTTATTTTTATCGGAAATGAATTGTTGAATTCTTCCGGTTTATTTTTAATTTCGACCGAATATTACGATATTTCAAAGCTTTTTAAAGACCTTTTAAAGATAAAAAAGAATAATGCCAATCACAATTGTAAACTCTATAGCTTCCTGGTTTTTAAAAAAACGGATCCATCAAATGGAATTGTTTATAAAATACCCAAATGAGGTTCAAAACGAGCTTCTTAGGTCTTTGATAAACAAAGCCAGGAATACCGAGATCGGTAAAAAATACGATTTTGCAGGAATATCAAATTACGAAACCTTTGCCCAAAGGGTCCCGCTACATAGTTATGAAGAGTATGAAGCCAATATAGAGCGCAGCAGGCTTGGAGAAAACAATATATTCTGGCCAACGCCCATCAAGTTATTTGCAAAGTCGAGCGGCACGACCAATGCGAAGAGCAAGTTTATCCCTGTAAGCGATGATTCATTGGAAAATTGCCATTATGCAACCGGGAAAGATTTGTTGTGCATGTACCTGAACAACAATCCGGAATCGCAATTATTCACTGGAAAGAGTTTGCGCCTGGGGGGAAGCAAGGAAATTTATCGGGATAACGGAACATCTTACGGGGATTTGTCGGCTATTCTCATAGATAACATGCCATTTTGGGCCGAGTTCAGCAGTACACCCAGTAGTGAGGTTTCCCTGATGAGCGATTGGGAAATAAAAATGCAGGCAATTGTAGATGAAACCCTCATGGAAAATGTCACCAGCCTTGCCGGGGTTCCTTCCTGGATGCTGGTTTTGCTGAATAATGTATTGGAAACAAGAGGAAAAGGAAATTTATTCGAGGTCTGGCCAAACCTGGAGGTGTACTTTCACGGAGGGGTCAATTTTGATCCTTATGCACAGCAGTATCATAATTTATTGCCCAAAGCAGACTTTCGTTATTATGAAATTTATAATGCCTCTGAAGGTTTCTTCGCCTGTCAGGATCAAAATGATGCCGATGGATTACTATTGATGCTGGATTACGGGATCTTTTATGAATTTATCCCGATGGACGCCTACGGCACTGCTTCAGAAAAAGTGATTCCTTTGAGCGAAGTGGAGATAGGCGCTAATTATGCTGTTGTGATCACCACAAACGCCGGGTTATGGCGTTATAAAATTGGGGATACCATAAGATTTACCTCTATCAGTCCTCACCGGATCAAAGTTTCCGGAAGGACCAAGCACCATATAAACGTTTTTGGGGAAGAATTGATCATTGAAAACACGGACAAGGCACTAAAAATGGCTTCACAGGTTACCGGTTACGAAATTGTTGAATATACGGCCGCCCCAATTTTTATGAAGGGAAAGGAAAAGGGTGCGCATGAATGGATCATAGAATTTAAAACCCCTCCCCAAAACCTGGATGTTTTTACAATGGAACTGGATTTCGCCCTGCAACAGCTCAACAGTGACTATGAAGCCAAGCGATTTAACAATATGACCCTGAATATGCCTACTGTACATCCGGCCAGGAAAGGCCTTTTTTACGACTGGCTGAAAAAACGAGATAAACTGGGAGGACAGCACAAAATCCCGCGACTATCCAATAAAAGAACTTATTTAGAAGAATTGTTGAAGATGTGATTTGAAGTGCGAAGTTAGAGGTACGAAGTTAGAGGTACGAAGTTAGAAGTTGAAGAAATAAGACGGGAGACCGAAGTGAGTCGTAAATAAGCTCTATAACTCCTTTTTCTATGCTCTATTATCTCAAATCTAACTTCTCAAATCTACTTATTATACCCAAATCTTTTTAGCTGCTTCGAATCGTTACGCCAATTTTTGTTGACTTTCACGTATAGCTCCAGGTGAACCTGTTTTCCGAAGAATTTTTCAAGATCCTTTCTGGCCTCAACTCCTACCCGTTTTAGGGCAGCACCTTTATGGCCGATAATGATCCCTTTCTGGGTTTCACGTTCCACCATAATTACGCTTCGCATTCTTATGATCTCGGGATCTTCAAAGAATTCCTCGGTATCAATTTCAACACTATAGGGAATTTCTTTTTTGTAATGCATCAAGATCTTTTCACGAATAATTTCATTTACAAAAAATCGTTCGGGTTTATCTGTGAGGGTATCTTTTGGATAAAAGGCAGGTGATTCCGGCAATAATTCCACTACCCTGCTAAACACCTCGGCGACATTAAATCCCTGTAAGGCAGAAATTGGATATATCTCGGCATTTGGCACTTTTTCAGTCCAGTACTGCACCTGTTCTTCCAGTTGTTCCTGGTTTGAAGTATCTATTTTATTAAGCAGCAATAACACGGGTATTTTGGAATGAATGATCTTGTTGAAAAAAGCTTCATCTTTCAATGCCTGTTCGCCAATTTCAACCATATAAAGCAGCACATCGGCATCTTCAAAAGCCGATTTTACAAAATCCATCATAGATTTTTGCAAATCATAAGCAGGCTTGATAATCCCGGGGGTATCGCTTAAAATTACCTGAAAATCCTCGCCGTTTACAATTCCTAAAATACGGTGGCGGGTAGTTTGGGCTTTAGAAGTAATAATGGAAAGTTTTTCACCTACAAAAGCATTCATCAATGTGGATTTCCCCACGTTGGGATTTCCTATAATATTTACAAAACCAGCCTTATGCGCCATAGCATTCAAATTTTTTACAAAGATACTTATAAAAAATTTGAAGCCGAAAGTAATTTCAATTCATTAGGATCTGTACAAACTGTTCATTCTCATCTTTTTAAAGATAAATTTCCTAAATATCAAAGTTTTTTAATAAATTTAAGTAAAATGGAAATTAAATGATTTTTTTCCTGTTTCAAAATTTGAGTTTGTTTAGCATAAAGCCCTTGTAGAATTGAATATTTGCTCCCCACCGCAATAGGCTTAAGCGGGTCTTTAAAATTTTAGGTATTCAAAAATTTTAAAAAAATTTATTATGAGCAAATATAAATCGGCTTTCGAAAAATTGTTTTCAGACACAGATATCCGGATAAATGGCTCCAATCCCTGGGACATCCAGGTAAACAATCCAAAATTTTACCGGAGGGTATTACAACAGGGATCCTTAGGTTTGGGAGAATCTTATATGGAAGGCTGGTGGGATTGCGAACAACCGGACGTGTTCTTGTACAAATTGTTCCAGGCGGGCATAGAGCAAAAAGTTTCCAAAGACATAGCTTTTATTTTATTGGTTTTAAAGGCGAAGCTCTTTAACCGGCAATCAAAATCAAAATCCCTGAAATCTATTGACGCTCACTACAATAAGGGAAACGATCTCTACTGCATCATGTTGGATCCCTTGATGATGTATTCCTGTGGATATTGGGAAAATGCCGATAATCTAACCCGGGCACAGGAGGATAAACTGGAACTTATTTGCCAAAAATTGAAATTGAAGAAAGGTCAGCGAATACTGGATATTGGCTGCGGATGGGGCGGTTTTGCATATTATGCGGCCAGGTACCATCAGGTAGAAGTGGTAGGGATCACGATTTCCGAAGAACAGGAAAAATTGGCCAAACAACGCTGCAAGGGCTTACCGGTAGAGATCAGGTTTCAGGATTACAGGGATGTCAATGAAGAGTTTGACAGGATTGTTTCTATAGGAATGCTGGAGCATGTAGGTTATAAAAATTATGGCCTCTTTATGGAATCCGTAAAACGCAACCTTAAAACCGATGGATGGTGTTTACTTCATTTTATAGGCGGAAATGAAACCGTTCATACAAACGATCCCTGGATCGACAAATATATCTTTCCGGAGGGTTTGATCCCTTCCGCTGCCCAAATAGTAAAAGCCATGGAAGGCAAATTTGTAATGGAAGACTGGCACAATTTCGGATTGGATTACGACACGACTCTTATGGCATGGCAGGAAAATTTTGTCAAAAACTGGGGTTGCATAAAAACAAACTATTCTGAAAAATTTTATCGGATGTGGCGCTTTTATCTGAGTTCCTGCGCTGCCGCTTTTAGATCGAAAAGGCTCAACTTATGGCAGGTGGTTATCTCCAAACGGGAAAATCTGAATCCCTATAAATCCATACGTGAGATTTCCAGAAAAAATAATTGGCAGCCTGAAATATTGCAAAAATGAGCGTTTTAGACAGAAAAATTAATTTATCCATAATACTGCCTTCAATTTTGAATTCAGAGCATTGAAATTCAAAATTCAGTATAACACCTTCAAAACGAACAACAAACAAATAGAATAGTTATCCAAATTATTTGATTACTTTTGCCGACTCTTATGAAAAAAGTCCGGTTTACATTATATTCATCCCCTGTTACCCCACCCTAAGAGTTCAAATGCAGTTTTCCAACTTTTTATAGTTCACTTTTATATAGGCAGAAATTGGCCTGCAAAAAATTATTAAATATTTTTAAATGAATAAATTCTTCAATCTATTTGACTTTTCACAAAAAGTGAATTACAAGACTGAGGTCCTGTCTGGTTTAACAGTTGCATTAGCGTTAATTCCTGAAGCCGTGGCTTTTGCACTTATTGCGGGACTTTCCCCGTTAACCGGATTGTATGCCGCCTTCGTAATGGGTTTGGTCACTGCTGTTTTTGGTGGCCGTCCGGGAATGATCTCGGGTGCTACGGGAGCTGTTGCGGTTGTTATTGTTGCATTGTCCATTTCTCACGGGCCCGAGTATATTTTTGCGACTGTAATTTTAGCCGGACTTATACAAATACTCGCGGGAATATTGCGACTGGGAAAATTGATCCGGCTGGTGCCACACTCGGTGATCTTCGGATTTGTAAACGGATTGGCGATCATTATTTTTATGTCGCAACTGGATCAGTTTAAATCAGTAAACGAAGCAGGCGAACTGGTATGGATGACCGGAGAATCGCTTTACATTTTAATAGGTTTGGTATTGACAACGATGCTTATTATTTGGGGCCTGCCAAAACTCACCAAGGCAATCCCCGCTCCTTTAGTCGCGATATTGGTGATTTTCGGGATCGTGATATTCTTTGCAATTGATACTAAAACCGTAGGGGATATTGCATCCATCAACGGTGGTTTTCCTCCCTTTCATATTCCAATGGTTCCGTTCACCTGGGAATCTATCGCCCTTATTTTCCCTTATGCCGCTATTATGGCTGGAGTTGGGCTTATTGAAAGTTTACTGACATTAAATATTATAGATGAAATTACTGAAACCCGCGGTCGTGGAAATAAAGAATGCGTTGCCCAGGGAACTGCCAATATATTATCCGGGTTTTTCTCAGGGATGGGCGGTTGCGCCATGTTGGGTCAAAGTTTGATCAATGTTTCTTCCGGAGCACGGGCAAGATTATCCGGGATTGTAGCTGCGGTAAGTTTATTGATCTTTATAATGTTCGGTGCCGACTTAATTGAAAAACTCCCTATGGCAGCTCTTACGGGACTGATGATAATGGTTGCTTTTGGAACCTTTGAATGGGCCTCCCTGCGGACCTTTAAAAGAATGCCGAAATCGGATGTACTGGTGATGGTTTTAGTGACTTTAGTTACCGTTGTATTACACAACCTTGCTTTAGCAGTTTTAGTTGGTGTAATTATTTCCGCTTTGGTTTTTGCCTGGGACAATGCCAAAATGATTAGAGCGAGAAAAAGTGTTGATGCAGAAGGGGTTAAACACTACGAGATATACGGTCCGCTTTTCTTTGGGTCTGTACATGCTTTTAATGAAAAATTTGATGTTTTAAACGATCCTGAAGAAGTGATCATAGATTTTTCTGAAAGCAGGATAGTAGATATGTCCGGAATTGAAGCAGTTAACAAACTTACCGAACGCTATCACAGGCAAGGAAAAAAACTGCATTTAAAACATTTAAGCAGTGATTGCCGGGTGTTATTGAAAAATGCCGACTCCATTATAGACGTAAATATTTTGGAAGATCCCACCTATAAAGTTGCTGTAAATAGGTTTTAAAATTCTTAAATTTGTAATATCAAAGCAGAACCGGAAAGCTATGCCAATTACAATTAAAGGAGATCAGGAATTTGAAGAAATAAATTCTGTTGAATATAAAACCCAGCGAATTAATCTCAATGAAAATGTCTATGGCTCCTTCGCCGAAATAGGCGCCGGGCAGGAAACGGTCCGAAACTTTTTCCAGACCGGCGATCCCTCTGGTACCATTGCAAAAACATTGAGTGCCTATGACAAGGATTATAGCGATGCTATCTATGGTGTGGAGCCGGACGGAAGATATGTGACCCTGTCCCGTTTAAGAAGCATGCTTTCTCTTGAAACAAGGCTGCTTGAAGAGCGTATTTCCAGGGAGAAACATCCCGATAAAATGTTCTTTAGCTATGCCAATACGGTTGCAACCATAGATTTTGCGAAAAAATACAAAGGTCATGGATGGTTGGGAATCAGGTTTCAATCCAAACCAAAAGAAGAATACAGTGAAATTATTCTCCACATCCAGTTTCACGAGAATTCCGCTATCCATCAACAATTAACCCTGGGCATCCTGGGGGTGAATTTAATTTATGGCGCCTATTATCATTATGACGATTCCAAAATACTTCTTAAGCAACTCTACGATAACATAAGTCTGGATCAAATTGAAATTGACACCATTAACTTTACCGGGCCTCTATTTGAAAATATAGACAACCGTTTGATGAGCTTGCAACTGGTTAAAAATGGAATGACCGAAGCCATTATGTTTGGATCGGACGGCAACAATATTCTTCCGGCCAGCTTGCTTTATAAAAAAAATATTTTGACCCTGCGCGGAAGTTTCAGGCCGGTGACCAAGGTGAATATAAGCATGTACGAGAAATCCCTCGAATTATTTTTAAACGAAAAAAAGGTAGACAAGGATAATACAGTAGTCATCTTTGAAATCACCCTCTCAAATTTAAAAACCGAAGGGGAAATTGATGAAAAGGATTTCATGGCCCGGGCAGATTTATTGTGTTCATTAGGACAAACGGTCATGATCTCGAATTTCCAGGAATATTATAAGGTAGTTGAATATTTTTCACAGCATACAAAAGAAAGAATGGGCCTAACCATGGGAATTAAAACCCTGATAGACATTTTTGACGAAAAATATTACCGGCATTTAAGCGGGGGAATATTGGAAGCCTTTGGGAAGCTGTTCTTTAAAAACCTCAAAATTTATTTATACCCCAGTAAAGATCCTGAAACCGGAAAGATAACCACCAGCGAAAATTTGGAATTACATCCCAGGGTGATAGAATTGTACCAATTCTTTAAGAAAAATGGCCGGATAGTTGACATTGCCGATTATGACCCTGAAATTATAGATATTCATGCCAAAAAAGTACTTCAAATGATAGTTGAAGGAGAATCGGGATGGGAAAATATGTTGCCCGAAACTGCTACAGCGATAATTAAGGAAAAAAAATTATTCAGGCAATAAACTGAATTTCTTATTTTAACAAAAATACAATCCCGGAAGCCTCCATTAAATAAAGCTTCCGGGATTTTTTTATTCCCCGGATCAATTATCAATTAAATCCTTCCTCCTCCATCTCTGGCTGGAAAAAGAACTTAAAACCGTTGCCAATGTCACCTCCCGGGATGTATCTGAATTTTTAAAATTAGCGGACAGGGCAGGAATTAAACCCGAGGTAAAGGAATTTAAACTGAAAGATGCCAATATTGCCCTTCAGGAATTGAAGTCCCAAAAAATTCGGGGCGCTAAAGTGATCGTGTTTTAAACATTATTTGCAACTACCTCATTTAAATTTTCGGTAATTTATTGATTTGTGACATTTCTATTTCCCAAAAAATACTGCAACCTAAATTTAAAATTTATTTTGAATTTTTATCAGTTAGAAAAGGAGGTAATCACCTATTTGAAAATAAATAAGAGACTGTTATTTTTAAGGATCCAAAATTAGTTCCTGGATTAGTTCATAATTAACAATTAAAACTAAACTCATTATGATACCAGGATCCAATTCCCTAAAATCAATATTTTTATCTGTAAGCCTGATTTCCATTTTTATGCTTTTAATTAGCTGTAATGAAAAGAAACACGTACTGGTTCCGGAATTAAAAGAGTTTACTGAACAAGATTATATAAATCGCGGGGGATATCTTGTAAACAGTATTGGCTGCCACGACTGCCTTTCTCCTAAAAGAATGGGAGAAAGAGGCCCTGAAGCCATTGAAGAACTGATGTTTTCCGGATATCCTTCCGAAAGGGTTCTTCCTGAAATTTCTACTGATGCACTGCAAAAGGGCTGGATGCTGATGAATGAGGATCTAACCGCATTTGTAGGTCCGTGGGGTGTTTCCTTTGCTGCAAATTTAACCTCAGACGATACGGGAATTGGAAGCTGGAAGCTGGAACAATTTAAAATTGCACTTAAAAAGGGAAAATTTAAAGGATTGGAAAACGGAAGGGAACTTTTACCTCCAATGCCCTGGCAGAATTTCGCCAATATAACAGACGAGGATCTAAAAGCTATTTTTTATTATCTACAAAGCACTAAGCCGGTAAATAATGTGGTGCCCGCCACAATCCCGCCTTCATATTTAACGGGCAAGAATCCTTAAACCTTAAAAAAATGTGATTTATTTAAGTGTCAACCTGAGGATTGATTTGGGGATGGGAAATTATTTTTTTAATATCCAAAAGTGTATTTCCCTCGAAATTGACCAAAACCAAAAACTGAGAAGCCTGAGGTATTATTTCACTAATTCTAAAAGTGTTCAGCCGGCCGAATAAAAATATGCCTTCAGCGACTTCTAACCGATTGTCCAGTTTTTCATTCATAGATCGCAGGTGTTTTTCAATTTCAGGCCTGAAATCAAATTTCATTTTATTTTTTATTTTCCCGTGCATAAAAGTATTAACCATAGTCTCTAGGGATCTATTTAATAACCAGTTTTTGGTATTCCCCTCCAACTTGAAATTATTTACGCTCACCAGCTGTTCTTCCTCATCAAAATCAAGTGATAAATGCAGAACGATTTTCCCTTCCTTATTTCTGAAAAAAGTAGTCAGGGTATTAAATTTCAGTTCTAATGCCAGATCGTAACCTTCATTCTGACTTTTTTCCAGGGACAGATCAAGGATTTCGGCATAAGTAGATACCTTTCCGTCTTCGGCTTCAGAAGAAATGGTCTCGCCTATCATTTTTTTTCGCAGGTAAGTCTCTACAACGGCATAATCTATATTGATCGGTAACCTGATGAAATTCAGGCCTTTCGAAAGATCTTCAGCTTTTTCCATCTCTATTTTGGTTTTTGAAAGGAAGTATAATTCAAGTACTGCTGGTGTTCCACTATCATAGAACATTTATGACTTTAAAATTAAGTTTTTTATTATCAATGTAAAGATGTTTTTCAGGCAGAATTTTCCTGGTCTTTTTATAAAAGTTGATCCGTAATTGATTGTATCTGATATAAGGCCGAAGAAAATGGCTTTATTCTGTACCTATGTTGTACCTGCTCCAAAAAAAAAGGCCTCACATTTCTGTGAAGCCTTTTTTTTCCTAGTGGCGGGAACTGGACTCGAACCAGCGACCTTCGGGTTATGAGTATTTTACCATCTCCCATCAATATTACTCAAATATGGATAAATATAATGGTTTTACTGTGCTTTCATACTCATTGAAATCAAATAATATCAAACAAAATCAACAAATGTTGTACCTATGTTGTACCTAAATTCGTTATCTTTATAATTCTAATGATTTATGATGGCGACAGTTAAAGCAGTCTTACGTAAAAGAAAAAATCTTGAGGGACACTATCCTATAGCAATCAGGATTACTAAAGATCGGA
>JAENXB010000089.1 GCA_016649785.1 Flavobacteriaceae bacterium | reverse complement strand
TCCTTTTCCCGAAAACCGGGTTTATTTAAGTGAACTGGGAAATGTTATTAAGGATTTCTTTGGTTTTCAACAGCAACCGATCGTAATCTCCAATGCCTGTATCTCCGGCGGGCTCGCGCTAGCAGTTGCAAAAAGGTTTATCGCAGCAGGGAAATTTGATCAGGCAATAGTTGTTGGAGGCGATCTGGTTTCAGAATTTGTTGTCTCCGGCTTCAATTCTTTTCAGGCGATGAGTCCTGAACCTTGCCGCCCATTTTCAAAAAACCGGAAAGGAATTAGTTTAGGCGAAGCAGCCGTGGCTGTTTTAGTAAGTTCCAAAAAACCTCAAAATTCAATCAATATCAGTCTGATAGGAGAAGCTTCTGCAAATGATGCCAACCATATTTCCGGCCCTTCAAGAACAGGGGAAGGCTTGTATAAAAGCATTCAAAATGCTTTGAGGGAAGCACAGGTTTCCGCAAAGGAAATCGATTATTTATCGGCTCACGGGACGGCAACAGCTTATAATGACGAGATGGAAGCCGTTGCTTTTAACCGTTCCGGATTGGAAAAAGTTCCTATGAACAGTTTCAAAGGTTATTACGGGCATACGCTTGGAGCGTCGGCCTTGCTCGAAAGCATTCTCACCAAACATTCGCTTTTAAATAATGAGTTGTACACTTCTTTGAATTTTGATGAAATTGGGATTTCAAAACCATTGAATGTAATTGGAGGTTTTGAAAGAAAAGAACTCAAATTTGCATTGAAAACCGCTTCGGGTTTTGGAGGTTGTAATCTTGCATTGGTGCTTAAAAAAGAAGAAAATGAGTAAAGTTTCCTATAAAATAACCGATTTTGTGCGCATTAAGGATCACAGGATTTTCCACGGAAAAGACCAGGATTTTAAAACCGAAAAATCCCTGGGCCTTGATCAGTTTTTAAAAGCTTCATACAAAAATTTAGAAATTGCTTATCCGAAATTCCATAAAATGGACGGGCTTTGCAAGCTGGGAATTATAGCCAGCGAAGTCCTTTTTAAGGATCATTTTATTTCACCTGATACGGCATTGGTGTTTTCAAATTCAGCTTCCAGCCTTGAAACCGATAAAAAACATCGGCAGGCAATGAGCGGAATGGTTTCTCCCGCATTATTCGTCTATACGCTGCCCAATATTGTTTTAGGCGAGATAAGTATCAAACATAAACTGCAAAGTGAAAACGTTTTTTTTATGGAAAACCGATTTAATCCTCAGTTGTTGGGTGATTATGCTGAAGTTTTATTGGAAGCAAAAAAAACTCCTGCGGTTGTTTGTGGCTGGATAGACTTGAAAAATGCCGAATATGATGTATTTTTGTGCCTGATTTCAAAGGAAGGGGAGATCCCGCTTTCCAAAGAGAATTTAAAACAACTATACCTTTTTGAATATGAGTGATTTACGCACGGAGTTGAAGCAGAGCATTATTGAACAATTAAATCTTGAAGAGCTTGAACTGGCAGATATAGATAATGACGAACCTCTTTTTGGGGACGGATTAGGTCTGGATTCTATTGATGCCCTGGAATTAATCGTGATGTTGGAAAAGGATTATGGTATTAAACTGACCGATCCTGAACAGGGAAAGGAAATATTTGCTTCCATTGACAAAATGGCTGAATACATAGAAGCGAACCGCACAAAATAATATATGGATAAAGGAATTGCCGTTACCGGAATGGGCATAATTTCGGCACTGGGCACTAGTGCGGGTGAAAATTACAGCGCATTGATTGCCGGAAAAACCGGGCTTTCCTATCCTGAAATACTTAAAACCATTCATTCCAACCTTCCTGTGGGAGAAGTGAAATTCTCCAATCTTGAATTGGCAGGAAAATTAAATTTGCCTGTTGCCCATACTTTTACAAGGGCAACACTTTTTGGCGCCATCGCGGCAAAAGAAGCAATTTCACAAGCATTGCTTACCAAAGATGATCTGAAGGATACCGGGTTTATCTCCGGTACCAGCGTGGGCGGAATGGACGGAACCGAAAAATATTACCTGGAATACGCAGAAAAGAATGATCACAGGCGTTTTATTCAGGCGCAACATCCGGGTTTTACCACCTCTCAAATCGCTTCCCATTTAAACCTGGAAGCTTATGTAACAACCATCAGCACGGCTTGTTCCTCATCTGCAAACGCAATTATGCTGGGCGCAAGGATGATCAAAGCGGGAAAATTAAAACGTGTGGTGGTAGGAGGAACAGATTGCTTGTCCAAATTCACGCTAAACGGTTTTAATTCCCTGATGATCCTATCGGAAGGGTTTTGCAAAGCTTTTGACGATTCCAGGAACGGACTTAATTTAGGGGAAGGCGCTGCCTATTTAGTGTTGGAGGCGGATGATGTTTTAAACGGAAAACCGGTTTTGGGCAGAATTTCGGGTTATGGAAATGCCAATGACGCATTTCATCAAACAGCATCTTCAGAAACAGGGCAGGGCGCTTTTTTGGCGATAAAAAAAGCCCTTGAAATTGCGGGACTTTCTTCGAAAAATATAGATTACATCAACGCCCACGGGACTGCGACCAAAAATAATGATCTTTCGGAAAGTACTGCAATTCTTCGAATTTTTGGAGAAAAGGTACCCGATTTCAGTTCTACAAAAGCATTTACCGGACATACCCTGGCAGCCTCCGGAGGATTGGAAGCTGTATTTAGTTTGTTGGCGCTTCAAAATGATCAAATTTTTCCCAATTTGAATTTTGAAATTCCGATGAAGGAAACCAGGTTGAAACCGGTTTCTGTATTAAAAAAGAAAAAACTTCAACATATTTTGTCCAATTCCTTCGGGTTTGGGGGAAATTGCACCTCGCTAATTTTCAGCAAAAATGAAAAATAATAGGTTGTACATCAACGGGATTTCAAGCATTTCGGCACAACAGGAAAATGCGGTTTTTGATGGCAATATAAACACCTATCATCAAAACATAATTCCGGCAGTTTCCCCGGATTACAAGCAATTTATCCAGCCTATGGCTTTGCGGCGAATGTCCAAGGCAATTAGAATGGGACTTACCTCCGCTAAAATAGCGTTAAAACAAGCCGGCATCACCAAACCCGATGCAATTATAACAGGCACCGGAGAAGGCTGCAAGCAGGATACCGAAAAATTTCTGGAGGCAATTTTAAATCAGAATGAAAAACTGTTAACTCCAACTGCTTTTATCCAATCCACGCACAATACCATTGGCGGGCAATTGGCGCAATACCTTGAATGTACCGGCTATAATGTTACCTATACCCAAAATTCCGCTTCTTTTGAATCGGTTTTGATGGACGCACAGTTGCTGTTTTTGGAAGATCAGGAGATGAATTCAATTTTGGTTGGGGGAGTGGACGAGCTCTCCAAAAAGATGACATCCTTTATGTATCTGGACCATCAATTGAAGGAACAGGAAATTTCCAATTCCAATTTGCTGAAAACAAACTCTTCAGGCACAATTACTTCGGAAGGAGCTCATTTTTTCAGCATTTCAGCAGAAAAATCAGAAAAAACCTATGCTGAACTGATAGATGTTTCGGTTTTTCAGGCAAAGACTTCCGAAGATGTTTCGGAAAAAATCCTTAAAATGCTTCAGCTAAGTAATTATACAATTGAAGATATAGATCTGGTGATCCTGGGAAACAACGGAGATAACAGGTTTGACCATTTTTATCATCACCTGCAAAACGGACTATTCTCAGAAAAACCGCAATTAGCGTACAAACATTTGACGGGAGATTATAAAACGGTTTCGGGATATGCGGTTTGGCTGGCTTGTAAAATTTTTAAAACAGGTTCTATCCCGGAAATTTTTAAACTCAATGGCGTAACTTGCCAAAACCCAAAAACGATCTTGCTTTACAATCAATATCTTGGGGATAACCACAGTATTATGATCCTAAATTCCAATTGAATTTCAAACTGCTCAATAGAATTGTGATCGGGCTCCTTATTACGGGAGGAATTTTGGTTTTGTTTGGACTGATCTCTATTTGGTTGATAGCAGGAGGAATTTTGGGATATCTGGTTTTCTTATTGATCGTTTCCACCAATGTGCAATTCAATTTTTTTGTGAACGCATTTAACCGGAATCCGGAGGTTTCCGGGAAAAAAGTGGCAATTACCTTTGACGACGGCCCCGTTGAAAACACTCTGAAAATTCTCGAAATACTGGATAAATACAATGTCAAGGCAAGTTTTTTTTGTATCGGAAAAAACATCGAAGAAAACCCGGAGATCTTTAAAGCTATTCTTCAAAAGGGACATTTCGTTGGCAATCATTCCTATTCGCATACCCGGAAAATGGGATTTTTATCCACAGCCAAAATTGTGGAAGAAATTCAAAAATGTGATGAAGTTGCGATGAAAATTGGCGGGGTTAATTTAAATAGCTTTCGTCCGCCGTTCGGGGTTATCAATCCGAAGACTAAAAAGGCGCTGGAGATCACCGGGCATAAAGTAATAGGGTGGAATGTTCGCTCCTATGATGCTGTTCTGAACTCCAAAAGATATATTCTAAACCGAATTTTAAAAAAAATTAAACCTGGAGATGTCATTTTATTACACGACAGCAATACCCAAACCGTGGATATCTTGGAACAGTTGTTGTTATTCTTGCAAACCAACCAATATACAACCCTAAGAGTTGATAATTTATTTCAGATAGATGCGTATAATTAAACTTTTTATTTTTTTTATATCGGCACTTGCTTTTTCTCAACAGGCACCGGCACCACTTTCGGATTCGGAAGCGATTCAGTTTAAAGAAAATGTGGCCAAACGTTCTGACGGGCTTAAAAGTTTGTCCAGCGATTTTATGCAGTCCAAATATATCCAACTCATGCAGGGTGTAGCTATTAGCAATGGAAAACTTTTTTACAAAGCGCCCAATATTCTGAAATGGGAGTACAGCACGCCCTACAATTACCATATCCTTTTTAAGGAAAATCAGCTTTTTATCAATGATGACGGGGATAAGAGTGTAAGCAATTTGAAATCGAACAAGTTGTTTGAAAAACTGGTGAACCTTATTTCCGGAAGTATAAATGGGGGATTGCTTGCAGACAGCCATAATTACAATGTGGCGTATTTCAAAACAGGAAACTTTATAACGGCTTTAATTGTGCCCAAAGATCCTGCGATACGGCAGATGTTCAGGGAAATAATCCTGATCTTTAATAAGGAGTACATGGTAAATTCAGTAAAGCTGATGGAAGATTCCGGAGATTTTACAGAAATATTTTTTAAAAACATCAGGATCAATCAAAACCTGGAGGATTCCATTTTTGAGAATTAGTTTTTTTGTTCCATAAGATTGTAGAAATCATCCTTTATTTAACCGCTAAGGGCGCAAAGGTTTACGCAAAGATCGCAAAGCCTTACAACACATTGATTACTTTATCAAGAAACTTTGCTCTCACATCTTAACTAATTCATTGGTTAAACAGATTTTTATAATTGTATTTTTATTTTTAGTATAGTTTTTTTCTTTGTGTTCTTTGCGCTTTTTTCTTGGCGTTCTTAGCGGTTAAAGAAAACGAACCCAAATAGAAAGAGCTGTATTAAGTGGGGATTTGAAATTTTCACATTCTTATTAAACTCAACATTTTTTTTTACATCTAAAAAAACACCATTTCACAGCCGTAAAATCAAATTTCTGACTATTTTAGTACCTAATTTAATTCAACATCCAGATGCTTTTAAAGGATTTTTATACGGTACTACATTCAAAGCAGGTCGAGGGCGAATTTATAACCGAGATTAGGATTCACAAAGATCACCGGCTTTACCAGGGGCATTTTCCGGGAAGGCCTGTTACTCCGGGAGTAGTTTTGATGCAGTTATTTAAGGAAGAAGCTGAACGTCAATTTAATTGCGCTCTTGAATTACAGAAAGCGTCCAATATTAAATTTATGGCGGTTGTGGATCCAAACCAGGGCGAAAATTTTATCCTGCAATCCAATATCCAAGAAGAAAACGGATCTTTAAAGCTTAAAGGAATAGCTCAGCATAATGGCTGCATTGCCTTAAGGATCAATTCAATATATAAAATACTTCCATAAATTATTCCTCTTTAAAAAGGTTTTTATGCCAATCGGATTATAAACAATACTTTTGCATTAAAAGTTATCCAAAATTTGAGCAATTCCCCAATATATCAATCCCGGTTTGACGCATTAAAATGTTGCATCATAATGCCAACCTACAATAACCAGCAAAGTCTGGAAACTGTGGTATTGGATCTTTTGCAATATACCAACCACATCCTGATTGTAAACGATGGTTCTACGGATAATACCAAAACCATATTGGATGGATTTTCTTCATTAGAAATCCTTCATTTTCAGAAAAATCAGGGAAAAGGAACTGCCTTAAAGCACGGTTTTAAAGCCGCCGGAAAACTCGGCTATGAGTATGCCATTACAATCGATTCCGACGGGCAGCATTATCCCGATGATCTGGATATTTTCTTATCGGAATTGGAAAACCGGAACCCGAAGGATCCTGAAATTTTATTGGTAGGCGACAGGAATATGGGAGGGGAAGGCATCCCCGGAAAAAGTTCTAAGGGAAATATATTTTCCAATTTCTGGTTTTTAGTGGTTACCGGCAACCAGTTGCACGATACCCAAAGCGGATACAGGCTTTACCCCTTAAAAGTGGTAAATTCTTTTAAGCTTTACACCAGGAAATTCGAACTTGAAATTGAGGTTATTGTCAAAGCCTCCTGGAGAAAGGTAGAAGTCCGCAATATCCCCATCAAGGTGTTTTATGAGGAGGAAAACCGGGTGAGCCATTTTAGGCCATTTAAGGATATTACCAGGATCGTGATCCTGTATATGTGGTTTGTGCTGGTGAGTTTTTTTTATATACATCCCCGTAATAAATATCAGGATTTCAAGGAAAAAGGTTTTAAAAGGTTTTGGAACGAAGATATTCTTAAAAGTCAGGAACCTGCTCATAAAAAGGCCGCAGCAATTGCTCTGGGTCTTTTTGTAGGAATTTCACCCTTATGGGGTTTGCACACCATGATCGTATTTTTACTTGCCGCGGTTTTTAAACTGAACAAGATCATCGCTTTTTTATTTTCCAATATCAGCATTCCGCCGCTCATTCCCGTAATAATATACGCGAGTTATCAGGCCGGGTCACTGATGATGGGAAATGGCTTTTCCTGGGAATTGAAATTAGAGGATTTTGATTCTTCCTCTGAGGTCTTCCAGGGGCTTTGGCAATATGTATTGGGCAGCTTTGCCCTTGCAGGAATGGTGGCTTTATCTATGTGGATCGTGTTTTATTTCTTATTTTCGATTTTTAACCAAAAGCAGGTGGTAAAACCATAAATGTTAAAAATTCATAACTTTTTAAACAAGCATAAAAAAAGCGGGCTTCTCATTGGATTGCTCTTTCTGGCGAGCGTAATTTTCCTTGCCTCGAGGATTACTCTGGAAGAAGATGTAACCAGCCTGATCCCTTCCGGGGAACGACAGGACATACTTAAAAAAGTTTTGGCACAAACCGAGTTTTCAGATAAAATTATCGTGGCCATTTCCACTACTTCCGAAGAATCCAATCCGGATGAACTCACTCAATATGCCCAGAAGTTTATAGATTCCGTCAATACACAAATTCCTGAATTTGTCAAGAATATTCAGGGAAAAGTGCCCGAAGAAGGTATCAGGGAGGTATACGATTTTGTGTATAATAATTTGCCGTTATTTTTAAATGAAACCGATTATAAGGCCATAGAAACCCGGTTGGGAAAAGATAGTATCCAAAACCGGTTGAAGGAAAATTACAAGAGTTTGATCTCTCCCGCCGGACTTGTTACAAAAGAATACGTTTTTAAGGACCCGCTTTCCATCACTTATCTGGGCCTGAAAAAACTGGAAGAATTGCAGGTAGGCGATGATTTTGAGCTTTATAATAATTATTTGATCACCAAAGATCAAAAGCATTTGCTGCTTTTTCTTTCTCCCAGTTTACCAGCCTCAGAAACCGATAAAAACAGCCTTTTTGTCAAAAAATTACAGGAAATCCAGGCAAACCTGGACCAGGAATTTAAAGGGGTAAAAGGCGAATTTTTTGGTGGGGTATTGTATTCGGTAGCCAATGCGAATCAAATCAAAAAAGACATCAAAATTACCATTGGGATCGCATTGGGAATTTTATTGATCCTGCTCGTTTTTTATTACCGAAAGATTTACGTTCCACTCCTGATCTTTGTGCCAAGTATAATAGGAGGTATAACCGCCATTGCATTTCTATACCTGTTAAAAGGCAGTATTTCGGCTATTTCAATTGGTATTGGCGCGATTTTATTGGGAATAAGTATAGATTATGCCCTGCATATTCTCACGCATTACAGGAACAACAGTGATCTTTCCCAACTTTATAAGGATGTAACTACTCCTGTTTTAATGAGCAGTGCCACCACCGCTATTGCATTTTTATGCTTGTTGTTTGTACATAGTGAAGCTTTAAATGATCTTGGGATTTTTGCGGCGGTCAGCGTAATGGTTTCCTCAATATTCTCCCTGATCCTGATCCCGCTGTTTTATAAGGCGCCAAAATTCGTTGCTGCTAATAAATCGACGTTTATAGATAAAATAAGCGCAATTGATTTTCATAAAAAGAAAGCGTTGGTAATTTTTATGATCTTATTATTCCTGGGAGGATTGTTCTTTTTTACCAAAGTAGAATTCAACAACGATCTGTCTGCAATTAATTATCAACCTGCAGGGATAAAACAGGTTGAAGAAAACATAGAAAATATTGCAGGAAGGGCTGCAAAATCAATTTATTTGGTTTCTTATGGAAATTCTACCGATCAGGCCTTAGATTACAACAACAGTTTATATAATGAGCTGAACAATCTCAGAAATAAGGGCGAAATCACCAATTTTAGCAGTATTGGAGGGGTCGTGCTATCTACAAGTACCCAACTGGGGAAAATGGAACAATGGCAAAGTTTTTGGACCCGGGATAAAAGGGAACAAATTCAGGCTAATTTAATTGAAGAATCGGCTGAATTTGGATTTAAACCTGAAAGTTTTGACAACTTTTATCAACTGCTTTCCAAAGATTTTAAACCCATCGATCTGAAAGATTACCGTACCACCACCAACCTGTATTTAGACGATTTTATTTCTTCCGGTTCCAATTTTTCAACTGTTACCACCTCGGTTGATATAAAGGAGAAAGATATAAGCGCAGTATTAAAAAAATTCCAGGGTGATGAACATTTGGTAGTTGTAGACCGAAAACAGATCAACCAAAGTTTTTTGGGCAACCTGAAAAACGATTTTAATAAACTGATTGCTTATTCTATAATTGCAGTATTCCTGGTTCTTTTGTTTTCTTACCGCTCGCTGGAATTGACTATTTTAACCTTGTTCCCAATCCTGATTACCTGGGTGATCGCTTTGGGCATAATGGCAGTTTTAAATATTGAATTCAATATTTTGAATATCATTATTTCCACCTTTATTTTTGGTCTGGGCCTGGATTACAGCATTTTTATTACCAATGCATTTTTAAAGGAATACGAATTTGGGAGCGAAGTTTTAAAAACCTACCGAACTTCCATTTTGCTATCGGTAATTACAACTTTGCTGGGAATTGGCGCATTGTTTTTTGCGAAACATCCTGCCTTGCAATCTATTTCGCTGGTATCAATAATTGGAGTGATTTCCGCGGTTTTTACAGCCTTTATACTTCAGGGGTTTTTATTTGAAGCCCTCTTTTTAAAGCGAATTGACAAAGGATTGCCGGCCTTTAATTTTAAACGCATCCTTACGCCATCAAAAAATGCCATAAAAAAAGATAAGTTATATTTTAAAGCTGAAGTTTATGATAATTACAGGTATAAAAGTATTTTTTCTGAAGTAAAAAAAGAGTTTGAAACTGATAGGGAACGCTATTTAAAACTTGCCGGGTTTATAGAACAGAAAGAAAATGTCCTTCATTTTTATTCAGGTTTCGGTATTTTGCCTATTTATTTGAGCTATAAAAAACCGGGGAATAAAATAGTGGGTTTTGAACCGGATATTAATCGAAATCAAATTGCGGATAATTGCTTTGCAGCAAAATCGGGTAATTTAACCTTTACAGATGATATCTCGGAATTAACTGAAGAATACCAGGTATTTTTAGTCTCTGAAACACCACTGCTTAGTTTTGAGAAGGAATTAAATGCAATGCTTACCAAACAAGCCAAAAAAGTTATTATTTTAGATGCAGAATATTCTTATCGCTGGATCCTAGATTTAAATTTTGAAATTATCTACCGACAAAATGAAGTGGTTGTGCTTCAAAAAATGGAATAAGGAACTGATATTATGATGAAGCAGATGATAGTTAAAATATTATTTCCTATTTTATTTCTGATCTTGCTGAATGCCTGCGGAATTCAAAAATCCAAACAAGACCTTCCCGATTTAACCGGAAT
>JAENXB010000339.1 GCA_016649785.1 Flavobacteriaceae bacterium | reverse complement strand
TGACTTACTTGCCAGAAAATAATCTTCGGCATTTTTTTGATGGCCCTTTTTTTCCCTGGAAACCCATAAACCAACCCCTAAGATCATTAAAGCATATGTGATAAAAACGAAGTAATCCCAAAATTCAAAATTTGTTGTCATCATATTTTATATAAAATTTATTTCTGATATTCCTTTACCTAACAAGACTACTAAATTTGTAAGATCCACAAATGATAAAATCCATCCAACAAAAGTAACTTATAAAATTTTGTTAAATATAAAATATTATTTTGTGTAAGCGTATGATTTACATTTATAAATTTTATTCTTTTTTAAGCCTGAATTGAAATTGACTTCTATTGGGATATGTTTCGCCAGGATTTAAAATGGGCGAAGGAAAATTTTTGTAGTGAGGCATCCTTATAATTTTGGGTTTCCAGACTATTGAAGGAAAATCCGAAGAAATTTTTGTCTGATATTCCCACCACCGCAGGCTGATTTGTAATTACCTGCATTTCAATTCCAGTTTGGGAAATATGAACCCCGGTTGCTGATTTTCTAAATTCTTCCTGCACACTATTTCCCGTTTGTGTCTCCAGATAAAATTTAAAAAAGAACCACATTCCCCTCAGCACATTCCCCTTTATCTCGTTTCTTCCTAATGAGACGATCAGTATTGCGGGAAAAGCGCTTCGTCGAAAAGGTCTTGGACACAGGTAAAAAAGTTGATCCCCTTCATTGCGCTAATCCGCGAATCCCGAAAAAAGTCTGGAGCGCAACCGCTCCACTCCGGGAGGCACTTTTTTGCCTGAGTCCGCCGGATCTGACCTCTTTTCTCGCTTTGTACTTGCCGGAACCAGTTGGAACTTCACCCAGTTGTTAATTAACTTTCCATAGCAATTCTGTTGTATCCCATTTTTTGAGAAAGCAAAGCTCCGGAATTTAGAAATTAGCCGGGCTTGTAGCTGACTCAACTTCAATTTAGGGAATTTCGGGCGACCTATCCTAATTCTAAATTCCTGGTTAAAAGCAAATCAAAAAATGGTAACAGCGATGGCCTTTAGTTTTGTTTTATAGATTATATCTATTATGATTATGATGTTGAAAAGAGGGGGTCTGGGGGAGACTCATAAGTTTTAAAATTGTCAATATCTTTTACTTTTAAAAAAAGAACGGGGTGAACTAGAGCGACGGCTAGGGTAACTGCCTTTATAGAGTATTAGTCCCCGTTCTTTATAACCGGTTGTCAAGGACAAGATAGGATAGTAGCCTTTGCTAATAAAGGTATTAGTCTAAACAACCTTTTAAATCTTATAAATTATGGATATCAAAGAAGTTATTGGCATTGATGCCAGCAAATTGACATTGGATTGCTGTATCCACGGCAGTGGATTACAAAATGTTTTTAGCAACAATTTAAAAGGTATTGGTCAACTGGCAGATTGGGCATTAAGCAATTCAAGTTTTAAAAAAAAACAGGTATTGTTTGTATTCGAGGACACTGGACTCTATACATTTGAATTAATTAACTATCTAAATGATAGCAACTATTACATGTTCGTAGGCTCCGGCCTTGAAATAAAGCGTTCCTTGGGGATTGCGAGAGGAAAGGACGATAAGGCCGATGCCAAGCGCATTGCGCTATATGGTTATAGGATCCGTGAAGAAATAACTCCTTACCATATGCCCAGCAAATCACTGGTAACACTCAAACGTTTAATGTCGTTACGCAGAAAATTAGTCGTGCACCGTGGGGGATATGTAGCTAACCTAAAAGAACAGAAAAGAGTATTGAAAAATGAAGAAGTGCTTTTTGCTGCACAGCAGTATCCAGTCGGTAAAGTACATCTTTTTTTACCTTTTGATAAGTTCTAGCTTGCCCACAAAAAAGAAATGGATAAGCAAGCCTTTATGTTTGGGTTAATTAAGGAATGGGAAGTTAGTGGTCTTAGTAAAAAAGCGTTTT
>JAENXB010000384.1 GCA_016649785.1 Flavobacteriaceae bacterium | reverse complement strand
TATATGCTTTGGGTAACCCTAAAATTCCGTAAAAAGAAACACTCATGGCGAGAAAACCATAAAGCGCATACATTGAGGCAGTAATTTTCAGGCTGGAGTGTGACTGAAGGAGAAATGAGTAGGCAAGACAAAGAACTGCAATAGCGCCAAAGACCGGTACATAATTAGTAGTCAGATAGGTGAATACAATTAAAGCCAGTAAAAAACTAAATCCCAGTCCATTCCAAACGATGGATGTAATGATAAAATCGTTTGAAATATTTTCTTTTTTTGGAATAAGTGCCAGTGATGAAAAAACAAACCCGGTCACAATAAAATACAAATAGGCAGTTCCCGGAGATTTGATAAATTCAGGATTATTGCCCATTAACGGATTGTTTAACAGCCAGTTTAAATGGCTAAGATAAATTAGGGATATGAAAATGAAAACAAGCTTTAACCATCCATACCTGTAGTATAGCAAAATAGCTAAAATTGCTGCAATACAAGTCATTGCTGACATAATCTGTATTGAATTGCTGATGATTCCGGAAATCAATATCATGATTAATACCATTCCAGCCATCAATTGCGAATTCCGGCGATAGGACAGGTAGAATAAAACTGCCAGAGTAACTATTAAAATGGATAGACCAAGTGTCTCGCTTCGCACAAGAGGCTCTGCCTCGAAGAAATGGAGGCGTACGGCCATATAAAACAAAAGCAAATGGCCATTAAAAGCGAACAGTTTAGATAGATATGAATATGACGTGCGGGTAAAATGGCTTCCTGCATAAATTCCGGCAACCGAAACAAAACCAATCAAGGCTGAAAATATCGGATATCCCGAATTCAGTAAATACTGAACCAGGAAGGATATTCCAAAAAGTAAAACAATATTTCCAAGCCAGGCCATTCCGTATTCGCCAACCCGAAATTCGATGGAGTCATCTGATTTGACGGCAAAATTTAGTTCAAAATCATCATCCTCCAGTTCCTCGTTTGACGTAATGTTTTGATTTTTTTTCCATCTCCGGATATCCAGTGACGCTTCCATCAGGTTGATCCGGTCTTTTAAATGCTGGATTTCTTCACGAATAGCTTTTAACTCCTGCGAATCAGAATACTCTATTTGCATCTTGAATCTCCTGAATAATTAAAATGAATCAAAAAAAACCAGTTCATCAAGAATGAGCTTCCCCGTCCAGGGGCAAGACGGGGAATTATTGCTCATTCAGAAAAAAGATATACCATAAGTGGTCAGGAAATATTTCAAATAAAATCGAATTTTTTTATTCGGTAAGCTCTTGTTCTGAATGTTTTTTCCAGGGTGGTACCAGCCATAGAATAAACGCAAGAATTACAAAAGGCAAAACCATCCATACAACAGCCATCCAAAATCCTTCCAACCCAATCATTCCCAGTTTGAAACTG
>JAENXB010000123.1 GCA_016649785.1 Flavobacteriaceae bacterium | reverse complement strand
TTGCTTTTTACCGGTCCGCGCGGGGTTGGTAAAACAACTTGTGCCCGGATCCTGGCCAAAATGATCAACCAGGACGAATTTCAAAAACCGGATGAAGATTTTGCTTTCAATATCTTTGAACTGGATGCCGCATCAAACAACTCTGTGGATGATATTCGAAGTTTGAGTGATCAGGTTCGTATCCCTCCACAGGTTGGAAAGTATAAAGTTTATATTATAGATGAGGTGCATATGCTCTCTGCTTCTGCCTTTAATGCTTTTTTAAAAACTTTGGAAGAGCCACCAAAACACGCCATTTTTATCCTGGCAACTACCGAAAAGCACAAAATAATCCCAACGATCCTTTCGCGTTGTCAAATATTCGATTTTAAAAGGATCACCGTAACCGATGCCAAAAATTATTTGGCCTATATAGCCGACCTCGAAGGCGTAAATGCCGAAGATGACGCCTTGCACATTATTGCACAAAAAGCCGATGGAGCAATGCGTGACGCGCTTTCTATCTATGATCGTGTGGTGAGTTTCAGCGGTTCAAATTTAACCCGAAAAGCGGTTACCGAAAATTTGAATGTCCTGGATTATGAAACTTATTTGAATGTCACCCAACTTTTACTGGAAAATAATATCCCGGAATTACTGGTTGAATTTAACGATATCTTATCCCAGGGATTTGACGGGCATCATTTTATTGCAGGATTGGCTTCACATTTCAGGGATTTAATGGTGTGTAAAAACCCAAAAACCATCAGCTTGCTGGAAGTGGGTGAAGCGACCAAGATCAAATATTTCGAGCAATCAAAACAAACCGGGATGGAGTTTTTGTTGCAGGGAATTGATATGGCAAACCAATGTGATCTAAAATACAAAGCAAGCCGAAACCAACGATTACTGGTGGAATTATGCCTGATGCAATTAGCCTCCATCACTTTTGATGGAGAAAAAAAAAAGTCTGAGCCGTATATAATCCCGCCCGTTCATTTTAAAAATACAGTCCCGGCAGAGATCAAGCCTTCAGCTGAAGAAAAAACAGGGATCCAGGAAACGGAATCTTCAAAAAAGAGCTCCGCAGCTTCAGTTGAAATTAAAAATTCGGATTCACAAAATTCGGAAAATATAAAGGAAGATATAACTCCTTCAGAAATAAAAACTCCCCAGGAGAAAAGCATTTCAGAAATATCTGCAGAAATTAATTCTGAAAATATTTCTTCGGAAAGTATTTCTTCTGAAGAAAACAAAGTTGCAGAACCGACCACTCCCCTTTCGGGGCCTTCCAACGAAAAAGTTTCGGGATTGTCCATTACAAGTATTCGGAAAAAAAAGGAACTCCTTGCGAGGCAGAAGGGAAATCAGCCAATTGTTGCCGAGGAAAATGATGAAAAGTTTACCGAAACACAACTGCAGGCTGCCTGGGATGAATATATTCAGCGAATTAAAAACAAAGGCGCAAAGATCCTGGCTTCTATTATGGAGTCGGATATGCCTAAACTCAATGGAAAAATTATCACGATTGAATTGCCCAATGAAACCATGAAGAATGATATGGAAAGAGGGCAAAATCCACTGATGGCTTTTTTAAAGAAAAAATTACAAAACACCCTGATCACTTTAGAAATTAATGTAAACGAGCAGGCTGCAAAAAAATACGCATTTACCGATATTGAGAAATACAATAAACTAAAAGAAAAAAATCCGCTGATAGAAAAATTGCGGACAACCTTTGATCTGGATATATAATTATGCTTGGTTTAAAATTACCCACAGACCCTAGATGGGTTGAAATTGCTAAAAAGAATATCGGGGAAATCCTGATAGATCACGCCTGGTGCGAACAAAAAGCCGCATCTACCGCAGTTTCATTGATAGTGACTTTTCCGGAATATTCAGAATTGGTCACTGCCATGACAGCACTTGTTCGCGAAGAAATGGCTCATTTTAAATTGGTGCACGATAAATTGCTGGAAAGAGGCATCACGCTGGGTTGGGATCGCAAAGATGAATATGTAATTAAATTGCGGGAGTTCTTTCCTAAAGGTGGAAGCAGGGTAACACAGCTCATACACCGGCTTTTAATTGCTGCTTTAATTGAAGCGAGAAGTTGCGAGCGATTCAGATTGCTTTCTGAAGAATTACAGGAACCCGAATTAAGGGAATTTTACCGGGATTTAATGATTAGCGAGGCAAACCACTACAGCTTATTCTTAAATTTTGCCCGCCAATACGGAGATAGAGCGAAAGTAGATCAAAAATGGCAGGAATTGCTGACTTTTGAAGCCGAAGTCATGAAAGACCTCGGGAAAAATGAAAGCATTCACGGTTAATTTTCAATTACATTTTCCTGATAAAGCGATTTTATAATACCATCTGAAAGTCCTATTTTTGGCACATAAATTCGCCTGGCCCTGGTCCACTTCATCGCCGAAAGATATATTTTGATCGCCGGGATAATTACATCTGCACGATCCTCATTCAGGTTTAATTCTGTGATCCTTTCTTCGTAAGTAAAGGAATTCAAAAGCTGGTAATAAGAGCTCAAATACAGGAAGCTTAGAGGTTTCCCTTCGGATTTCCCGCTGCTTTTAAATATGTTGTTAATGTTTCCTCCGGAACCTATAAGATTTATTTTAGAATAATCTTTGGTAACTTCCTTGATCCAGGCCTCAGTTTCCTGCCATATTTGGTCTTTTACCATGTTTTCCAAAAGGCGCACAGTTCCTAATTTGAAGGATTTTGACACAATAGTTTTCCCCTTGGAATATAAGGTAAACTCTGTGCTACCACCACCCACATCGACATACAAATACGTTTTATCACTTTGGATCAATACATTCAAATCGGTAGCTGCGATCATGGCAGCTTCGTCTGTTCCATCTATTATATTTATCTCTACCCCTGTCTTTTCAAGGATGAGTTTTGCCACTTCCTCCCCATTATCTGCTTCGCGCATGGCTGAGGTAGCGCAGGCTTTATATTTTTCGATCTTATGGGATTTCATCAGGAGTTTAAAAGCTTCCATGGTATCCTTCAATCGTATTTTATTTTCTTCGGAAATCAGTTTGGTCATAAATACATCGGCTCCCAGTCGAATAGGAACCCTTACCAATGATGTTTTTTTGAAAATAGGCTCTTTTCCCTCCTGCTCGGTGATCGTAGAGATCAATAATCTCACTGCATTGGAACCTATATCTATTGCTGCATATTTTTTTTGTATAATCACACCTTGATATTTTCTAATTTGTTTTGATAATATTCATATAATGCAAATTGAGAACGAATAACCGGTTTATCGTTTCTCCTGTAGGCATTGTCCTGATTAATGGAATGGATCCTTGCTTTTACATTGTCGTTCCAACTTATCATAAATGTATCCATGATTTCCCGCTTGATATCTTCATCATAGATGGGGCAGGAAACCTCTACCCGGTAGTCCATATTTCGCGTCATCCAATCTGCCGAAGAAATATAAATTTTTGAATCTCCTTCATTTTCAAATATATAAACCCTTGGATGTTCTAAAAATTTATCGACGATGCTTATTGCCTCAATATTTTCACTCATTCCGGGAACTCCTGGAATAAGTGAACAAATTCCACGAATTATAAGCTGAATTTTCACTCCGGCCCTACTCGCTTCATATAATTTGTCAATTAAAGCAAAGTCGGAAAGACTATTGATCTTCAATTTAATTCCCGCAATTTTTCCGCTCTTTGCATTGTCAATTTCAGTTTGGATCAATTTTATAAGTGCGCTCCTGGTGTAATGTGGAGATACCAACAAATGTTTGTATCGGCTTACTTTATAATTGATCTCAAAGAAATCGAATACCTTATTGGTTTCCTTCAGTATTTCCTGATTGGAAGTAAATAATGTATAATCCGTATAAATCCTGGAAGTTGATTCGTTGAAATTTCCGGTGCTTATAAATCCGTATTTATGAAGTTTAAAGTTTTCATCCCTTTCAATTACGCAAATTTTAGAATGAACTTTTAGGCCCGTAACCCCAAATATCAAATTCACGCCTTCCTGTTGCATTTGCTCGGCATAACGAATGTTTGCCACCTCGTCAAAACGCGCCCTGAGTTCGATTTGCACGGTTACTTTTTTACCGTTTTTAACTGCGTTTATTAGGGAGCTTGCAATATGTGATATTTTGGCAAGCCTGTAAATAGTGATCTTAATAGTCCTGACTTCAGGGTCAAGAGCAGCTTCCCTTAAAAATTTAACCACATAGGAAAAGGTTTGATATGGAGCATAAAGCAAATAATCCTTTTTTGCGATCATCCCAAACAAACTTCCCTGTAATACCAGTCCTGGAATAGGCAGGGGTTCAATAGCTTTATACAGCAACTTTTCATTTCCCAGACTTGGAAAATTCATATAATCCCTTCTATTGTGGTAACGACCGCCCGGGATAATACTATCTGTAGAATCAATTCCCATTTTCCCCATCAGGTAGCTTAAGGTATCTTCACCTATATTCTTATCATATATAAATCGAACAGGATCCCCCTTTGTTCGATCGTGAACGCTCATGGAAAGTTTTTCAATAAAACTCTTGCTTAGATCACTGTCTATATCTAACTCGGCATCCCTGGTGATTTTTATCATATGAGCCGAAATGCTTTCATATTCAAAAATATTGAAAATCGTTTTTAGGTTAAACCTGATAAGATCATCCAGTAAGATGATATATTTTTTATCGTCATTTTTTTCCTTAGGGAGAACCACAAACCGATTGATGCTTCTGGGGATTTCAATTAAAACATATTTCTTATCCTTGACATGCCTGTTGAGCAATTTTGAAATTCCCTGTTGCTGCACATCATTCTTCATCACCATTTTAACTGCCAAATAAGCAGCGCTGTCTTTCAGTCTGGGAACTTTCACTAAATCATTTAAAATGATCGTGACAAGGGCCGGGCTCACCTTGTTCAAAAAATAATTTTTTACAAACTTTTCCTGAGATTCCGAAACCTGTTTTTCATTGATGATAAATATGTTGTGATCTTCAAGATTTTTTTGAATATCCTCAAGCACTTCCAAACTTTTAGCTTGCTGCTCGATTACAATTTGGGTAATTTCTTCCAGCAGTTTTCCGGCTTTTATTCCGCGCAAAACACTTTTCGCACTTTTACCTGCAAGGTCTATACGTTTAATTGTGGCATAACGAACCTTAAAAAATTCGTCTAAATTATTTGAGAAAATCCCTAAAAACCGAAGCCTTTCTATTAGTGGAACGGTATCGTCCTCTGCTTCCTGAAGTACCCTTGCATTAAATTGAAGCCAGCTAAGTTCCCTGTTGATATATTGATTATTATTCATAGAAATTAACATAAATCTTTGGGGAATAAATTTAAAATAGTTTTTCCTTTTTTTAGCTCTTTCCAACTTTCTGTTTCAAAATCAATAACGGTTAATCCAGTAGTAGGAATATTTTCAAAATATCGATTGCCAAGCTGATTAACCAATCCTGTCATCGCTGGATTATGGCCAAAAACCATCAATGTTTGCACCTGTGAATCGCAACTTTCTATTTGTTTGAGCAAATCATTCTTATCAAAAGTGTATAATCCCGGTCTTATAATAAAATCCTGGTCTTCAATTTGTAGTTTTCCCTTAAAAATTTTGGCTGTTTCCAGGGCTCTTACGGCAGGACTCGACCAAACAATTGCCGGTTTATTAAAGAACTTTTCAAAAGCCTTGGCTATAAATTCCCCATCTTTAATTCCGCGTTTAATAAGTGGCCTTTTATCATCGGTTACCTTGTGTTCCCATGAAGATTTTCCGTGCCTTACAAGAATCAGTCTTTTCATGTTTTTAAATTTTCTTAGGTTCTACTCAGAATCCAACGCTTTTATTTTTTATGGTGCTAAACGTTTGGATTGCCAGTTTCCCTGATCTTTGCTATAAAATATCCGGTCATGCAATCTGTTTGATCGGCCTTGCCAAAACTCGTAATTTTCGGGTCTGATCAGAAATCCACCCCAAAATTCGGGTTTTGGGATTTCCTTGTCTTTATATGTATCTTCAAGTTCCCGAAGTTTATCATCCAGTACTTCACGCGATTCGATCTCGCTGCCTTGGTCGGAAGCCAGGGCACCTAACTGGCTGCCACGCGGTCTGGATTTAAAATATTCGATCGCTTTTTCTTCCGAAGTTTTTTCGGCCTTTCCTTTAATTATAACCTGTCGTTCCAGGCCGGCCCAAAAAAATGACAAACAAATATTGGGATTATGTGCCAGGGCAATTCCTTTTTCTGAAGTGTAATTAGTGTAAAAAATAAATCCATCGCTATTAAACTCCTTTAAAAGCACGATCCTGCTTTTTGGAAAACCATCCAGCCCAATAGTAGCAACGGTCATGGTATTTACCTCCGTTGAATCATTTTTCTCACGTTTGTATTTTAAAACCATTTCCATTTCTTCAAACCAAACCTGAAACAGTTCCAATGGATTTTCAGGAATTTCCGATTCCAGCAATTCGCCTTTGATATAGTTTTTACGGTAATTGGCTAAATTTTTACTCATAAAATTTACTTTGGCGCAATTTACGGGATTTGACAGTAAGACGGAATAAGTTTTATAAAAGTTTCGGAATATTTGTCCTTGTAAAAAACAGTGTGAAAATTACCGGATTTCACCTATTGATTCTTCTGCACAACTTCTACAAAAAATATTTTTATCATTCTAAATAGGGGAAATTCCCCGTTTTTCATGGCAGAAACTTGTATTTCATGCCATTAAATTGGTATTATATCTAAAAAGATACAGATTCCTTTTTTAAACTGTCATTTATAATAACATTTACATTCTGAATAATACAAATACAAATTGGCCCCAAATCGATTTGACCTAGATTCTCCACGAAAATCTTCCGTATTAATTAGAATTGTTAGAATACATAAAAGCCATTTAGATGATGTTAACCCTATTGATCATCTAGTTACATAAATATATCAAACGATTGATTGAAAATGAGGTTTCAACATAATGAAATCTAAGTATTAAATAAATTAGGTATAATTCAAAAATGTAATCTATGATTTGGAAAACTACTCTCGAAATTTTGGAATCTCTGCAAATAATTTTATCTAATTATTTCTCCAAAAATAAATTAATTTCCGGCCATTTAAAGATAGCCTCAATTTTGCTGTTGGGGGTGTTTTTTAACTCCTCTTTAATAGCACAAACTGCACCAGTAATAGTTCCTAGCGGAGGTTTTGCAATTGATGGTTATTTAAAAGCAAATCACACCGTTTCCGGAATCGGAGACTGGCTTCAAAATGAACCTGGAGCGGGAGGTTATATATTAAATAATGACGGCACACCCTTGAATGTTAACACTACGTTGTTTGTTAATTCTGAAAAATATGGTAGTGATGATGATTCATTTACGGGAGGATCTAAGGCCAATACAAGCCCTAATGAATGGAAGTGGACACTTTCCAATACTACCGGAAAAGGTGATTTACATCATGGTATGTATCATTTAGCGCAGGACGCTGAGGGTAACCAATGGATTATCGTTGGAGCAGATAGAGAATCTACCACTGGAGCAGCATATATTGATTTTGGGTTTTACCAAAAAACAATTTCATTGGATGAAACAGAAATGAAGTTTGTCTCTGAAGGACTTGCTGGTGGGAGAACTGAAAATGATATTCTCCTATCCATTGAATTTGAACAAGGCAGCCCTAAAGTTGCAAAAGTAACTTTTTATCTTTGGAAAAATACTGTAGATGATAAGGGTAATTCTGTTTATGCTTTTTTGCCAATAATATCTTCCTCCACTAAAACTGCCGTAAACCAAGAAATACTTCAGGTACCTTATAAAGCTTTTGGATATACTGAATACCAACCTGGTCAGTTCATGGAAACAGCTATTAACCTAAGTGAAATTTTTAGCAATTTTAATCCATGTGTTGGTATTGATATTAAAACTTTATTAATTAAAAGTAAACAAGCTGGTTCTTTAAATGCTAACCTCAATGATTTTATAAAACCTATTCAAGTAAAGTTGGGGTTGGGAACTGCTAAAGTTAGTTATGAAGGAAGTCCGGTATGTAGCGCATCAGAGGATATTACGCCAACAATTACCGGAGTAACTGGAGGTTTTTTCACTTCCAGTTCTACAAATTTAAAAGTTGATTTACAAACAGGAACCGTTGATGTTTCAGAGAGTCTTCCAGGCACATATACAGTTACCTATACCTATAATTCTAATCCATTATCTACAACGAAATGTCCTAAAATTACTTCGGTAACAGTAACAATCACTAATAAGGCAACGCCAGCATTTAGTTTTGCGACTGCTTATTGTGAAGATAATAACGCAGCTACTTTACCATTGACAGATGACAATGGATATGCAGGAACATGGTTTCCATTAACAATTAGCACCACTACAATCGGTGATACAGATTATATATTTACACCAGATACAGGAGTATGTGCTGGTCCATTAACGGTAACAGTAACGATTACTAACAAGGCAACGCCAGTATTTAGTTTTGCGACTGCTTATTGTGAAGATGATAACGCAGCTACTTTACCA
>JAENXB010000305.1 GCA_016649785.1 Flavobacteriaceae bacterium | reverse complement strand
TCTCAAAATATAGCGAGGAACTTAAATTTACTTCTCCTGTAAGTGGAACTCTTTTGGAAATAAAACGTGCTGAAAAACGTAAAATCATTGAGGTGATCATTGAGCCTGACCCAACTGATTCTTACAAAAACTTCGGAAAAATGAACGCGGCAACAGCCGATCCTGATTCTGTGAAAAGCAGGATACTGGAAAGTGGCTGTGGTGTATTTATCAGGCAAAGACCCTACGATATTGTGGCCGATCCTACGGATATCCCTAAAGCTATTTTTATTTCAGCGGTAAGTACAGCGCCACTGGCAGCCGATATAGGTTTTATTTTGAAGGATAAAGTAGCCGCTTTTCAGGAAGGGATCTACGCGCTTCAAAAATTAACTCCCGGGAAAGTTCATCTTTCGGTAGATAAAAGTTCTGCGGAATATTTAAAAAATATCAAAGGAGCTGAAATTCACAATGTTTCAGGACCGCATCCCGCAGGAAATGTAGGGGTTCAGATCCACAAAATTGACCCTGTCAATCAAGGGGAAAGAGTTTGGACTGTTGGAGCAGAAGATGTCACAATAATTGGCAACCTGTTCATAACCGGAGAATTTCATGCAGATCGCACTATAGCAGTTACGGGAAGCGAAGCAAATGATCGAAAATATTACCGCGTAAAAATTGGAGAGAACTCTGCCGATTTAGTAGGTCAGGTGCCGGATAATGTCAGGTTAATTTCTGGAGATGTGCTTACCGGGGATAAGCTTTCGAATAATCAATACATCGGATTTTATCATACTTCCTTAACCTTAATTCCGGAAGGGAATAAACACAGGATGTTAGGCTGGATGCCCTTTTTCTATAATAATATTCATTCAAATTCAAGAACATCTTTATCCTGGTTGTTCCCCAATAAAAAATACGAGCTCAATACAAACTTGAACGGGGAAGAAAGGGCGCTTGTAGTTACTGGAGAAATGGAAGAGGTGTTGCCAATGGATATTTATCCAATGCAACTCCTGAAAGCTTGTATCACCGGAAATATCGAGAAAATGGAAAACCTCGGGATTTACGAGGTAGCGCCAGAAGATTTCGCACTCATAGATTATGTAAACACTTCTAAATTAGAAGCTCAGGATCTTATACGTACTGGATTGGATTTAATGATTACTGAAGTAGGTTAAAAAGTTTAATTATGGATTGGATAAGACAAAAATTAGATAAATTCAAAGAGCCCTTCGGGAAAGGTAAGAAGTTAGAAAAGTATGCGCCGGCCTGGAATGCCATTGATACTTTTTTATTTACCCCAAACCATACTACCCAGAAGGGTGCGCATGTAAGGGATGCGGTAGATTTAAAAAGAGTGATGATCACAGTGGTGATCGCCTTAATTCCCGCGCTTATTTTTGGGATGTGGAATGGTGGTTATCAATACTTATCTCAAATTCAGGCGGAAGTTGGTTTTTGGGAAGCACTAGGACATGGAGCCAGCAAAGTCATTCCAATGATCGTTGTTTCTTACGGTGTTGGTTTAGGAATTGAATTTGCCTTTGCTATTTTTAGAGGGCATGATATAAATGAAGGATATTTGGTTACGGGACTCTTAATCCCTATGGTCATGCCAATTGATATCCCTTTATGGATGGTGGCACTTTCTGTGGTATTTGCGGTAATAATAGGAAAAGAAGCTTTTGGAGGAACGGGAATGAATATCTTAAATCCTGCTTTAACAGCCAGGGCTTTCGCATTCTTTGCTTATCCAACTTATATGTCCGGAAATCAGGTGTGGGTAAGTGAAGCTGGTAATATTGATGCCGTTTCCGGTGAAACAATTTTAGGTTCGCTGGCAGCAGGACATCCTGTTGAATACAGTTTTATGGATATGTTCACGGGCACCATTCCCGGATCATTAGCAGAAACTTCCACTATTTTAATTTTGTTGGGAGCCTTGCTACTGGTTTTTACAAAGGTTGGAAGCTGGAGGATTATTCTGAGCGGGTTTATAGGGGCAGCGGTCATGGCATTTATTTTTAATTTACTTCCTGCCATGGGATTGGAAGGGAATAGTTTGACAAACTTCCCCTGGTACCAACACCTCATTATTGGTGGGTTGGCCTTTGGGATCGTATTTATGGCTACCGATCCTGTTTCTGCATCACAAACCATCAAAGGAAAATGGATTTACGGGTTCTTGATAGGATTTCTGGCGGTGATGATCCGGGTGTTCAATCCGGCTTATCCGGAAGGAGTTATGTTGGCAATTTTATTGATGAATGTATTTGCTCCGGTTATAGATCATTATGTGATTGAAGGAAACGTGAAGCGAAGAAAGAAAAGATTGTCTGATGTTCCTGTTCAAATTAAAACAGCAGTATAATTATGGAAGAGAAAAAAGTCAATAGGACCAATAGCAATTCATATACGTTCATTTTTGCCATAATCTTGGTTATAGTGGTAGGGACTATTCTGGCATACGCCGCGACCGCACTTCAGCCATTGCGGGATGAAAATGTGCGCAAGGAGAAAATGCAAAATATTTTGGTAACCGTGGGTAT
>JAENXB010000202.1 GCA_016649785.1 Flavobacteriaceae bacterium | reverse complement strand
CATATAATAATTTTGATCTGGTTTTGTGCGGGCAGAGCCAAAAATTGAAACACAGGGGCCAATTTGGCTCAGCTTTTCATAACCTTTTACAAATTCCCCCATTATTTTAAAAATCGCCCAGGAATCGTTGGTCTTAATTTCGTTCCAGGCTTTATTTCCTTGTTTTGCTCTCATTCTAATTTTTATAGATTGCGTTAATTAATTAAAGTTTCGTGTTTTATTTTTGACGATATGATCAAGGTATTAAAAGAGCTGAATTATTGAACTTCACGGAAGAATTTTTTTAATCCGCTTTTTTCAACTCTTATAAATAAAACATAATAGTCACGAACTTAATAATTCAATTTTACTAAATCTACTTTATTTTAATTCTTTTCTCAGAAAATGTGCGGTGTAACTCTTTTTATGCTTTGCAACTGCTTCCGGGGTCCCGAAAACAATTATCTCACCGCCGTTTTTTCCTCCCTCATATCCAATATCGATGATATGATCGGCCATTTTTATGACATCTATATTGTGTTCAATTATCAAAACGGTATTTCCTTTATCGGCCAATTTATTCAACACACCCATCAATACACGTATATCTTCAAAATGTAAGCCGGTAGTTGGTTCGTCAAGGATATAAAAGGTGTTCCCGGTATCGCGTTTTGAAAGCTCGGTTGCCAGTTTTATTCGTTGTGCCTCTCCTCCGGAAAGTGTGGTGCTTTGTTGGCCCAGGGTGATATAACCCAGGCCAACATCCTGAATGGTCTTTAATTTGCGATGAATCTTGGGGATAAGTTCAAAATAACTGATGGAATCATCAATGGTCATTTCCAAAACATCTGATATGGATTTTCCCTTGTACCTTATCTCCAGGGTTTCCCGGTTGAATCGCTTTCCCTGGCAGGTTTCGCATTCTACATAAACATCCGGAAGAAAATTCATCTCAATAACCCGTAATCCACCGCCGCGGCAGGTTTCACAGCGCCCTCCTTTTACGTTAAAGCTAAATCTTCCGGGTTTATAGCCGCGTATAAGCGCTTCCGGGGTTTTGGCGTACAGATTTCTTATTTCCGAAAATACCCCGGTATAAGTGGCTGGATTCGATCTAGGGGTCCGACCAATAGGGGATTGGTTGATGTCTATTACCTTATCTATATGTTCCAGTCCTTTAATGCTCTTATAAGGCATTGGAACTTTTACCCCGTTAAAATAAAAAGCGTTCATAATAGGGTAGAGGGTCTCGTTGATAAGAGTAGATTTCCCGCTGCCCGATACTCCTGTAACCGCGATCATTTTTCCCAGCGGAATTTTTACCGAAACATTTTTAAGGTTGTTTCCGGTCGCGCCACTTAGCGTTATAAAATTCCCATTTCCTTTTCTTCTTACTTTGGGAACTTCAATTTGTTTGGTGCCGTTTAAATAAGCAGCAGTAATGGTATCGTGTTTTTTAATTTCAGCAGGAGTTCCCTGGCTGATGATCTCCCCTCCGTGTTTTCCCGCATGCGGACCAATATCAATTACATGGTCGGCGCGCTCTATCATATCCTTATCGTGTTCCACCACGATCACAGAATTCCCGAGATCCCGAAGTGAAACCAGGGAATTTATCAGTTTTTCGTTGTCCCGCTGGTGCAGGCCTATGCTGGGTTCGTCCAGAATATATAAAACCCCTACAAGCTGGGAACCAATTTGAGTTGCCAGCCGAATGCGCTGGGCTTCCCCACCGGAAAGGGATTTTGAACCCCGGTTTAACGATAAATACGTCAGGCCAACATCTACCAAAAATTGGAGGCGGGTCCTGATCTCCTTGATAACTTCTGAAGCGATTTGAAGTTGCTTATAAGTTAATTTGTCACGTAACTTCGCAAACCAATCGGCAAGATCGGTAATATCCTTTTCTGCCAATTCGGCAATGTTCTGATCGTTTATCTTAAAATAGAGTGATTCCTTTTTTAACCTTGTTCCCCCGCAATCCGGACAAACAATTTTGTCCATATATTCTTTTGCCCAACGTTTTAAAGAAGTTGAGTCATTTGTATTGAAGGTGGCTTCAATAAAAGTTGCGACCCCTTCAAAATCTATTTTAAAATCCCTCGTAATTCCCAGTGCTTTGGATTCTTTGGAAAATTTTTCCTTTCCGCCAAATAATATCATATCCAGGGCTTCCTGTGGAATTTTATTTACGGGTTCGCTCAATTTAAATTCAAAGCGTTCGGCAATAAGTTCCATTTGTGAAAACACCCAATTCTTTTTTTGTGGCCCGTGAGGAATCAGTGCACCAGCTTTTATGGACTTTGTCCTGTCCGGAATAAGTTTGTCTATGTTCACCTTATGAAGTGTGCCAATCCCGCTACAGGTTGGACAGGCTCCTTTGGGGGAATTAAAGGAAAAATTGTTTGGCTCCGGATTGGGGTAGGAGATCCCGGTGGTGGGGCACATTAAATTCCGACTGAAATAGCGGAGCTCTCCGCTCTCCTGTTCCAGAACCATCAACACATCATCTCCATGGTACATGGCAGTTTTTATGCTGTCATCCAGTCGCTTTTGGGCTTCGGCATTTTCGTCAATCTTTAAACGATCCACCACAATTTCAATCTCATGGATCTTGTACCTGTCCAGTTTCATTCCTTTTACCAAATCCCGGATCTCACCGTCTACACGAACCTTTATAAATCCCTGTTTTGCAATTTGCTCAAAGAGTTCGCGATAATGTCCTTTTCTGGATCGAATTACGGGTGCCAGGATGCTAATGCGTTTTTCGTGGAAGTTTTCAAGGATCAGCTTCTTTATTTGTTCGTCGTTATAGCTCACCATTTTCTCGCCGGTGTTGTAACTGTAGGCATCGGCGGTGCGGGCAAACAACAATCGCAGGAAATCGTAAATTTCGGTGATGGTGCCCACGGTACTTCGCGGGTTCTTGCTGGTGGTTTTTTGCTCTATTGCAATAACGGGGGACAATCCTTCAATTTTATCAACATCGGGGCGCTCCAGCCCGCCAAGGAATTGGCGGGCATAGGAGGAAAAAGTCTCAATATAACGCCGCTGGCCTTCGGCATAAATAGTGTCAAAGGCCAAAGAAGATTTTCCGGATCCCGAAAGGCCTGTAATTACTACCAATTTTTCTCGGGGAATGGTGACATCAATATTCTTTAAATTATGAACCCGTGCCCCTAATACTTCAATGTTTTCTTCAGCTTTAGCCATATTTTTATTCAAGGCTGCAAAGGTACTTAAACTGTTGCTAATTAAAAAGAAAGCGGTTCCCAGGTGCTGTTAATTAATGGGAATTTTATATTCAGGATTTTACAACCAGAATTATTATCTGACAAAATTATATCCAGGACAGATTAAAATATTAAAAATGAAGGTTTTTGACTCCTGGATTTTTTAGCTCAACCCTCATTTGTTTTGATATTTGGACTCAATTGACCTTTAACCCATAAAAATGAAATGAAAATCCCAATTTTAAATTGATATTTGTCAGAATAATATTACTTTATTTATTTAGAAGTATGGGTAATTTCCCCTATATTTAATAATCCCAATAATTTTCTCCAATCCCCCCGGAAAAAATAAAAAAACCCCACTTGAAGGTTTTGCCGGTTTTTACCGGAGTATAAAAGTTTACCCCCCTCTTAATTAATTTTTTGTGCCGTTGCCCTGGCGCAGGAAAACAGTTGTACCCAAATCACCAGCTTCTATAATCTCTTTTGGCGGTAATTTTTGTGTATTATTAATTTTTTGAGGGATGATGACAGATAAAAAACAAATTTTGGTTATCAGCAATCAAGCCGGGCTGATAAACAGTTTAAAAGAGGAATTAAGTTTACAATTTGAGATAAGTACGGTAAACTCCATACATTCCGGATACCAATCCGCTCTAATTTTATTGCCGGATATCATATTATTGGACCAGACTTCCTTAAGTCTTAAAAGCTTTAAGAATTTAGCCAGTTTCAAGTCGACGCATTTCCTGAATAAATGTTGGTTAATAATGTATGCCAACGAGGCCGTAAAACCCGAAATGGAAAAGTCTTATGGTGACATTGTAAATGAGATTTTTTATACTTCCATTTCGCATATTATATTATGTGGGAAAGTTATCCAGCATATTAATGCCAAAACACCTCTATCCAATTACTGGAAAGATTCTTTTATGGGGTTGTTTAACCTTCTGGAAAACCCGATTGTTTTGTTACAACAAGAATCAATTCTTGAAATGAACGATGCTTTTAAACAGACCTTTAAAATTCATAAAACCGAAGGGCTCAAACTAACCGATTTTGTGGATTGTGAAAACAAGGTAAAAGTGAAGGCGAGCCTGCGAAATTTTGCGCGGGGAAAACATATGAAAGCGGTTGCCAATACTGTATTGCGCTTAAAAAACAATAAAGTTCGCAATGCTAAAATAAGTTTTTCAAAGTTGGATAAAATGATCGATGGGCAGTTTATAATGATAATTCATTTTACTGAAGATAAAACTCTTGTTAAAGAAAAGATTGGCACAAATTCCACCAATGTTGAAAAATGTTTTGTGGAAAACAGCCATCTCACAGATTTTAGTTTTACCAGAAGGGAAAAAGAAATAATAGGCCTTTTATGTAAAGGCTATAAAACAAAAGAAATTTCGGACACCCTGTTTATTTCTCCAAAAACCATAGAAAAACATCGCGCCAACATTGTAAAGCGAACCAATTCTGAAACCATTTTAGAAAGTATTATCTACGCCATCAACCATAATTTAATCGACTTAAGGCATTAACCAATAAGCGGTTTAGTTAAAATATAAGGGAATTCCCCCATAGGAATCAAGCAGGATTACATATAGATTTACTATATAAAATATTGTCTCCCCCACAGACATCTCTTGTTCAAGATTAAAAACCCCAAACATTTTATTAGCGATATAAAGTAATTCCCCATTTAGGGAGTTTACATAAAGATTTTTATTAACCATTCTATTTATTATTAATTAAAACAATTAAACCATGAAAAATTTTAAATTTTGCATTGCCTATCTGGCAATCTTTGCAATGATCTTTACTTCCTGTAGTAAAGACGAAGT
>JAENXB010000097.1 GCA_016649785.1 Flavobacteriaceae bacterium | reverse complement strand
GGATTACCAATTTCCGATAATTTTTCAGCAGAAAATTGATCGTCAAACAATGATTTCTTTCCTGTCGATTTGTATATCTGTTTATTCATGTTTTTATCTGTGCTTTTGAAGCCATGAATATACGGATAAATACTTGAAAATTATGTTTTTAATTTATAGAACTCCCCTAAAATAAAAGTTGTGCGCTATATCACATTTTTTTGTGCAAACCTGCACAAGGAATTTCACTTTCTAATTATAAAATAGATATAAATTTAGGTGTAATTAATAACAATGTTTTTATTGACTATTTGAAACAAAAACCAATTACAATTTTAGTTGAAATTGGATATTAATTGAAAACAGTTCTGGAATTTAAGTGGGGTTAGATTTTAGGATCAAAAAAGCTAATGAACAGGTGGGGCTGTACATTAGCTTTTTTTTATTTCTATTTTTCGAACGTAACTTTTAAAAAAAAACCATGGGATCTCATCCGGTTATTTTTTGATCTTCATTCTGTTTTTAAACCGTTTCAAGAAATAAAACAATATGGCAGCAATAATCCAGAATGGCCAGATCCTGATCAAAAAGAGCAGAAAATCCACAAATCCAATCCAGCCTTTTGAAAGCGATTGTTTTAAGCGTTCGGTAAATTTGTCACGCTCCCCGGGAGTGTATTTAAAATCCTTTCGTTTTGATATCATTAAATCAAGACTACTGTAATCCACCAGATCCCCCAGGTATTTTAATCTCCCTGTGGCACTCTCAATTTCTTCCTCCAGTCCCCGGATCTTTTCTTCAATTTCCAGGATCTCTTTTACACTTTTCGCCTGTTTTAGAAGCTCCCTGTAACGGGTCAAATAATTTCTTTTAGTCTCCAAACGTGTTTCCAGGTCAATGAATTGGTCGGTTACATCGCGAGCATCAATTTGTTTGTACAGAATTTCCCCATTCCCGGACTCCACCTCAGCGATGAATTTTTCAAATTTGTCGGTTGGGATACGGATTCTTAGGTTATATGAAGCTTCATAATCGGTATTGTTGAAATTTTCATTGGCATAATATCCGCCATTATTTTTAACCAGCGTATCTATCCTGGATTTAGCTTTTTCAAGCTCGGTGACCTTAATACCTAACCGGCCGTCCTTGATGATCTTTTTTTTATTTACTTCGGTATTTTCAATTATATCAATAGAAGAAGAAGCCGGGGCAATCTGGGATTCTTTTGTCATTAGTGCAATTTCCCCTTCAGGACCCGCCATATCAGAAACTGTTTGGTCCCGGTTATTTTATTGACAGGAAGAAATCATAAAAGCCAAAATAATAAATTGAATGATATGCTTCATATTTTTCAGTTTTAAATGGCAACAAGGCTTATTTCAGCTACAAGTTGGGAAAAAATAAGCAGACTTGTCGGCTAAACCTTCAGTAGTTAATATTCTAAATTAGTGAATATCTGGATAAAGTCAACTATTTGAGGTAATTGTTGTAATGGTATATTTGAAAGTGAGACTGATTTTTATGAAGTTAAAATTTTTATTTAATTCTGATATTTGATTTCAGGATCCGGACATCGGGTAAAGTGTTAATTAAAATAAATCAAATGCTAAATTTTTGCTTTTTTTTAATTCTACACGTATAAAAAACAGTACTTTTCTGGCTTGATTTAATTGAAACATTTATTTCTTTATGTACCCTACTATGTAGAATTTAAATATGCTTTTTAAATGAAAAATTATAAAAATATTTTTAAGGTTTTTCCTTTGCCTTGTTTATTGCTGGAACCAAAAGACGGCTATTTTTTTATAAGAGATGCTAATGAAAGTTATTCCGAAGTAACCGGAAAAGCTAAGGAAGAATTGATTGGAATGATCATCCCCGATGTTTTTCCAGAAAATCCGGAACAACTGGGAAACAACTGGAAAGAGATACACGCCTCCCTTAATAGAGTATTAATTTCAGGGAAAGCAGATAGAATCGATAATTTAAGATATGATTTGCTGATCCCGTGCCTCAACGAATATGAGGAAAGATACTGGCAGGTGGAGAATATTCCCATTATGGACGAAACAACCGGCTTTGTTAATTTCATACTTTATATTGCCCTTGATAAAACTTTAGAATTCCACCAGCAGAGACAAAGTCTTGAGATTCAAAGTAAATTGACAGTAGTATCTTAAAGAAAAAATAATTATTTGAATGATTAATTTGTTCGAAAATTACAGCTCTGCGCGAACCTTTTTATAAATATAATTTCAAATATCTATTTTTATTAAAAATAAGCATAAGTAAATTCATTGCTTAAATCAGCCGGTTTTTAAATGGAATGAAGAATATTTTTCTCAATTGATTTCCCCGAATTTTGGAGACTTTGAAGAACAGGATAAAGATTTAGGATTAACTAAAAAATATATTTTTGTAAATATTTTTATGCAGCAATTAATTTTTTATTTTTATCCAGATCACGTTCTGACCAAAGTATATAATTTGCGTTTTTAGCTTTAAGAGCATCTAAAAATTCGGGTTTTATCACTTTGTCAATATCGTTAATTATAGCAATTGCAGTTACATCCTTTTTTGTTATTTTCTCACGAACAGGTTTTATATCATCCCAAGAAAATAAAAAAGTAGGTAAATTAGATTTGTTAATCGTATTAAAGGATTTGATAACAATCTCTCTATCTTTTTTTGCAATTTGAAAATCAAAATTAAACTCCAGGCCAGTTGTCCCCTTAGAAATAAAATCGGGAGTATAGATTATATCTTGAGAGTCTAAATAACCTCTAACATCTTCCTTGAATATTGATGCTACATTATGTTTTGATAAAACATACAAGTCATTAATTTCTATGATTGCAGAAAGAAAATTATGTTTGGATTGGGAGAGATTTTCAAGATTAGTTTCAATAGTTAATTCGTCCTTTACTTTACTGTTCGAATTCCATAGTTTAGCAATATCGAATCTAATAAATCTCTCCTTCTTTTAGAACCTTGAATTTGTAAACCCTGTAGCTCTAAATTTGACATAGTTTCTCCATTGTCACTTAATTTTAAATGATTTCCACTTTTTTGGGCATAGATTTCTATCGTATCATTAAAGGCGCCAATAAAAGGGGTATTTATTAAAAACCAGTCAGTACTATCATCTTTCTGGATAAAAATTTTTTCTCTTAACCAATTATAATAGTCATTTACAGATGTATTTATCCAATTCAAAGTATGGCTTGTTGTATGTTTAATTTAGAATTTAAATTAATCCTTCTTGCAAAGTTAAATATTAAATCGGATAAGTCGGATGGGTGTTTATTTCTTTAGTAGGGAAATCAGTTTCAGCCAAAGGAATTGCCCAAACCAGAGGTTTATAACCCTCAACATATATATGCATGTGAGCTTCTGTTGGATCAAACCATTTATCCGCATACTTATGTAAAAATTTTGGTAAGGTATCTTCTATGTTTAATGGATTATGATGTCCACCTTTAAAGTCAATTCGCAAGAGACCAATAAAGGAATTACTTTCTAAATGATCAATGGAAATTTTAAGAATTATTTTTTGATTTGATGTTATTTCTATCCAAAAATTGTATTCAGAATCTTGATGAGAAATTAATTCTACTCTATTTTTCTTGGCTCTCAAATCAATAGTTGTATTTGGGTAAGATAAAACTTTTTTTAATCCTAATAAGTATTTTGCTTCTTCGTTTGTTAGCATTTTTTTACAGGTAACATATTTGATTCCTAACTTCTCATGTTCAACTATAGATTCTCTCGTATTTAATTTAATCTTTTTTTTGGAGTTTCATTAGTTGTTATTTTATGAATAGCAACTAATTTAGTAAAATTTCAGGATTTTTCTAATGGATTTCCTTCTTTTAATGTAAGGGAATCGCTATTCCTTAAAAAATAAGGATAAAAGTAGTCCCCATCTTAAATTTGCTTTCTCATTACTATTGCCGAAAAAACATAATTTAAAATTAAAGAAACCCCGGCAATTATTTACTTTTACAATTCTATAGACTTGTGTATATATATAACTTAAAATAGCGAAACTCTATAATTAGTCAAACGCACAGCTTAATAGGGAGTTAGACCAGTTAACCCCTTTAAAAAATCAGGCCAATCATAAGCAATAACAATCAGGAACATAACAAATACTCCCAGCACAAAAAATAAAACATCTCTTTTTTGAATTTTCATCGGTAAATATTTTTGCGAATCGCAAACCAATTTAGTGAAAAATTTGGATTTATTAAAACGAATTTCCTATTCCTTAAAAGTCAGTGTAAATGTAGTTCCGATATTAACTTTACTTTCCACCGTAATTTTTCCGCCTAAACTTTGCAGATGGCTTTGAACCAGGTACAGCCCAATCCCTTTGCTGTCACGGCTGTTATGGAAACTTTGGTGTAAACCGAAAATCTTGTTTTCTACCTCGACCATATCAAAGCCAATCCCGTTATCTGAAAAAACAATTTGGTTTACATTATTGATTTTTCGTGAGCTAATGGAAATTATGGGGTCCACTTCCGGATTTGAATATTTAATTGAATTTGAGATCAGGTTAAGAAATATGCTTTGTAGGTAGAAGGAATTGAATTTTAGCTCCGGTACTTCAGAAAAGTCTATTTCAAACCTCGCTTTCGAATTTGTGATCAAGGTATTTATTGAATTTCGCACCATATTCAGGATATCATCTAAATTCAAAACTTCAACCTGTACGTTTATTCTTTTCTCCCCGCTTATAGCATCAACATATTTGTTGAGGGTGCTTTTCATGTTAAGGGTAGAGGTATTGAGTAATTCTATATATTCCAATGTTTCACTGTCCTCAATTTTTGAAAGGTCCAACAGACTGAACAGGGAAAGGAGATTGTTAACTGGGGATCTCAGGTCGTGTGAGGTGGTATAGGAAAATTGTTTGAGATCGGTATTTAATTTTGCGAGATTGATAAGGAGTAAATTGCGTTCTGCCTCCAACTTTTTCACATGGGTAATATCTTTTGCTATGGCATAAATCAACTGATTTTCCGGTTCAGAAATTGAAGTCCAGGACAGCCAAACAAGGTTACCATCTTTGGTTACATACCTGTTTTCAAAATTTAACAAGGGGATATCCTTTTTTAGGTTTTCCCTGAAGCGGGAAGTGATAATTTTATCTTCACTATATATAAAATCACTGATAGGAGCATTCATTAACTCCTCAAAACTGTAGCCCAGCAAGTTTGAAAAAGCCGGATTCACTTTTTTTATAAATCCGTCATATCCCGCAATGCAAAGAATATCCGGCGTTAGTTGAAAAAAACGTTCAAGATTAAAATCCATTTTGGATTCCAAATTCAGGATATTCAACTTATCGGAGCTTTGCATATTTGGGGGAATTACAATAAAAGTAGGTTTTTCATTTCGCAATCTAAGAAAATATTTATTGGTTCCTTCCGTGTATTGACAACCAATGATCAAAAAACAATAATTCTATTTTTCCGAAATCAACTGATTCAATATTTAAAATTCAGGAATTAAAAACGGTCAATGCTATAAAGGCATGGACAAAATTCGAATCACGAACAACCACGAATCACGAACAGTGAAACTTACCTTCCCTCTTTTCGAAGCACCTCCAATGGTGGACTTTTAATAACACTGATACTGTTTGCCAGACCAATGATCATAACTAATAAAGTAATTCCGGGGAATAACACGAGGAATGGGAACATAGAAGGAATAAACGGGGAATCAAATACAAGCCAGGCCAGCAATTGGCTGCTGATGGTGGATAATAAAATTCCGGACAGGGCTCCCAAAACCCCCAGGTACATATATTCCAGCGCGAGGATTTTTAGGATCTGGTCACTTTTGGCCCCGAGTGTCCTTAAAAGAACACTTTCCTTTATTCGCTGATATTTGCTGGTTCGCACTGCTCCTAAAAGAACAATGATGCCGGTAAGTATACTAAAAAAGGCCATAAAGTTGATGATCCAGGAGATTTTGTTCAGAAGTCCTTCAATAACACTAAGCACTTGTCTTAAGTCGATAATGGAAACATTCGGGAATTTACGCACCAATTCTGTTTGCAGTCTGGCTGAAGCTTCTTCATTTGGGACATTGGTTGTAAGTACCCGAAACTGGGGTGCATCTTCCAAAACGCCTTTTGGAAAAACGATGGAAAAATTCAATTGCATCCGGCTCCAGTCAACGGTCCTGATACTCCCTACAACGGTGTTCAACAATACTCCCTGTACGTTAAATGAAATTTTGTCTCCCACCTTTACATCTGCATCTTTGGCAAAATTATCACTTATGGAGATGGGCACCAGATCTGTTTTCTCTACTTCTGTGGTCCATTTTCCCTGTTCAAGGATTTCGGACGCAATTAGGGAATCCCGGTAGGTAACCCTGAATTCGTGATCCAGGATCCAGCCGTTCACCCTGGAAGCAGTGTCTTTTCGGATTGCATTCACCGGTATGCCAGCAAGACTTTGAACTCTCATGGTAACTATGGGAATATCATCCAAAACGGGTAGGTTATTTTCTGTAATGGATTTGGCAATCGCTTCTTTTTGTTCCGTCTGCACGTCAAGCAGGATCATATTTGGGCTGTTGGAGTTTGTCTCCAGAGATGCCTGATCCAGCAATACATCTTTTGTGAAATAAAGCGTGCTTATCAAAAAAGTACCCACTCCAATGGTGAGTACCAAAGTGAGGGTTTGGTTTTGAGGCCTGAAAAGGTTGAGTAAACTCTGGCGGGCAGGGAACCCCCAGGAGGAGGGGAAGTATTTCTTTATGGCTTTCATAAACAATTTTGCAACCCCCGCCAATATTGAAAAGGTGATGATTATACCACCCACAAAAGCAAGAGAATACCTCCAATCCTTCAGTAACCAGAATGAAAAGAGAAAAATAAACAGAAAAATCCCCAGCAATACCAGTAAACCTGCCTTTCCGGACTTTGACTGGCCTTCATCCTTTACCCGCAATGCCTGTAAAGGGGAAATGTACAGTGTGCCCATTAATGGGTACAATGCAAACAAAACAGACATGAGAACACCCAACAATAACCCCATTAGGATCACCTGTGGCGAAAAAGACATTTCTACATCAACCGGTAACAGGTCCCGTAAAAGCAAAGGGAATAATTCCTGTAGCAATAATCCAATGCCAGTGCCGATAATCCCGCCAAGAAGACCCATTGCGGCGATCTGTATCAGATAAATCAGGAAGGTTTGTCTTCTGGTAGCGCCAATACATTTAAGGACAGCAACAGCCCGCAATTTTCCCTTGATGTAAATGTTTATGGAGCTGGCAATACCAACACAGCCCAATAAAAGGGCGATAAAGGCCACCAGGTTGAGGAACTTGGCAAAATTTTCGTACTGGCGGCCCAATCGCTCGCTGGTTGAAACATGGGTATCCAGGTCTGCATCCTGGGCATCAATTACAGGTCCCAGGGTTTTATCCAGTTGCTCCATATCCATATCCATATCCATATCTGGCCCGGCAATGAAATAATAGGCATAATTTATCCGACTTCCCTGTTGCACTAAGCCGGTTTCGGTTATAAATCTGTATGGAATAATTACGGGGGGAGCGATGGAACTGAAAATTGCAGTGCTGCCCGGAACCGATATTAAAGCACCCGCAATGGGAAGGGTAATAGTTCCCACTTTAATGCTGTCCCCGGGTTGGATCCCCAACTGAAGCATAACCGTGGCATCCACCAAAGCGGCGCCCAGTTCCTGATATTGGCTTGCAGCCAAAGCAGGTTCTGTCTCCAGGTCCCCGTAAAAAGGAAAGCCTCCTTCAATACCCCTTACCTGCATCAATTTTGCGGCATCGGTTTTTGAGAAAGCGGCCATGGAAGCAAAACTGATCTCTTTTGAATTGGCACCGCCCAGAGAATCGATGATCCCCGTTATCTTTTCATTTGGAGGTTTATTGGTATCTATCTTATAATCGGCCCCCATCAGGGATTTTGACTGTAGGGAAATATTCTCTTTTAGGTTTTCGCCAAAGGATTGTATGGAAACTACGGCTGCGATCCCAAGAACTATGGAGGCCATAAAAAGGACCAATTTCCTGCCGCTCGCTTTTCCATCGCGCCATGCCATTTTTAACAGCCATCCAAAACCGGCCTTTGAAAAAGTGCTTTTATTTCTGTCTACCATGATTCAGAAGTCTGGTTTGAGATAATTTTCCCACCTTTCAGCCTGAGGATACGCTGGGTTTTTTGCGCCAGTTCTATATCATGGGTTACAATAACCAGGGTAGTTCCCGATTCCTTGTTGAGGTCAAACAGCAATTCAACAACCTTTTCCCCGGTTTCCGCATCCAGGTTTCCCGTAGGCTCATCGGCAAAAAGTATGGAAGGATTATTGGAAAAAGCCCTTGCCACAGCGACCCTTTGTTGTTCCCCTCCCGAAAGTTGCGAGGGATAATGGTGAAACCGATCTCCCAGCCCAACTTTTTCCAATAACTCCTTACTTATTTTGGATGCATTTTTAGCGCCCTGCAGTTCCAGGGGGACGGCTACATTTTCCAGAGCGGTAAGGGTAGGGAGCAATTGAAAATCCTGAAAAACAAAACCTACATTTCGGTTTCTGAGTACCGCCCGTTCATCTTCTGTTAAACTGCTCAGTTCAGTGCCGCATAAGGATATGGAACCGGAATCGGGCCTGTCCAGGCCGGCGCAAAGCCCCAGTAAAGTGGTTTTTCCGCTCCCGGAAGGTCCAACAATGGCAAAGGTTTCGCGTTCCTCAATTTCAAAACTGATGTCGTGCAGGACGGTTAGCTTTTTTGAACCACTGGAATAGGTTTTCTCTAAGTTGTGAACGTTTAATATCTTTGCCATCTTACGACTCTTAATTTTTTATTTCTGAAAGAATACAAAATAAGGAAATGATTTTGATTTAAATCCCTGTGTTATGAGAAAATTGCATCTATTTTATGCTTTGTTGGGCTTCATGTTTTTTGCTTCCTGTGGGGAAACCACTAAAAGGGAGGAAAAAAAAGGGGTAGAGGAGGTGGTCGAAGATCAAGACCAAAAAAGTGATGAATCCGGAGTGATCCTCTTCTTCGGGACTAGCCTAACCGCCGGAATGGGATTGGACCCCAATGATGCTTACCCGGCCGTGATCCAGGAAAAACTGGATTCGCTTGACTTACCATATCAAGTGGTCAATGCCGGATTGAGCGGGGAAACCACCGCAAGCGGAAGAAACAGGATAGGTTGGGTGCTAAATCAGGAAGTGGATATCTTTGTTCTTGAACTGGGCGCCAATGATGGGTTGCGTGGCATTCCGTTGGATGAGACACGAAAAAATTTGCAAGCTATAATTGATACCGTAGGATCAAAAAACCCGGAAACAAAAATTATTCTGGCCGGAATGCAGATCCCGCCCAATATGGGGCAGGAATACACTTCTGAATTCAGGAATATTTTCCCGGAACTGGCTAAAAAAAATAATATTCGTCTTATCCCCTTTTTACTGGAAGATGTGGCCGGAAATCCTGAATTGAACCAACAGGATGGTATTCATCCTACCGCAGAAGGTCAGAAGATCCTGGCTGAGAATGTATGGGAGGTTTTGGAACCGGTGGTGAGAGGAAAGAGGAAAGAGGAAAGAGTGAAGAGTGGAGAGTGAAGTGGTGAAGAGTTGAAGAGGAGAGAGGAAAGTTCAAATCTGATTTTTGTCTGCGGAAATCTGCGATCCCGATAGCTTTCTGGAGCGGGGAAAAAAATGTGTTTTAGAGTTAAATATTTAAAACCGGTCAACACTAATCAGGGAAGTTCAAAGAGAAAAGGAAAAATTACTTCTTAAAAAAGTATGTTCATATCAAGTCAAGGGTTTTTCTTCAGTAATTCTTTGGCGCGATCTACAGCCAAACAACAAATATTCCCATAAGAATCTCCACCATTTTGATCCAACCTATATGCATTTATAAAATTATAGTATGCAGTCGGTAAAGTACCCCTTGCAAAACAGCTATAATTTTATTAGCAGTTTAGGCTTGGTTACTTTCCAGTAATTTCTTAAAATTTTGTGGGTAAAGATCTTTAATGTTTTTGTATTTAATGGTCATAATATTCTC
>JAENXB010000214.1 GCA_016649785.1 Flavobacteriaceae bacterium | reverse complement strand
AGAAGGAGCTTATATTCATATTCATAAAAACCGGGTAGCAGATAAGCCTATTCAAATAATTAATTTCGCTACCGGGAATGAAGCCGCACTGATGATCCAACCGCGAAATTTAATTGTGGTAGACGAAAATGCACAGGTTCAAATTATTGAACGTCACCAAAGTTTAACCGATCATCCTGTACTTACCAATTCTGTTACCGAAATATTTGCCGGAAAACATGCCGTGGTGGATTATTACAAAATTCAAAACGACCGTTCCTCGGCTTCGCTTATAGACAGTACCTTTGTTGATCAAAAAGCGGAGAGCAACTGTTCCATGCATACCTTTTCCCTGGGCGGAAAGTTGACCAGGAACAATCTTAACTTCTACCAAAAAGGCGAACATTCAGATTCCACATTAAAGGGAATAACCATTATTGAAGAAAAGCAGCATGTAGATCACAATACATTGGTGCATCACAGATCTCCCAATTGTGAAAGTCATCAGGATTACAAAGGCATTTTTGCCGATAATTCCACCGGCGTTTTCAATGGAAAAATAATAGTGGATCAGGTAGCTCAAAAAATAAATGCGTTCCAGGCCAACAATAATATTTTGCTGGATAATAAAGCGACCATAAATTCCAAACCCCAACTGGAAATTTTTGCCGACGATGTGAAATGCAGCCACGGTTGTACAATTGGCCAACTGGACAAAGATTCGTTGTTTTATCTGCGCTCGAGAGGAATTCCGTTAAAGGAGGCCCGAGCGCTGTTGATGTACGCTTTTGCGAACAACGTATTGGAAAGCGTAAAAATTCCGGAAATTAAAAAAAGGATCACCCACGAGATCGCCTTGAAATTGGGGGTGAGCTTAGGATTCGACTTATAAACATACCCGACTGTTTCAAATAATAGTTTGGTTTTTATTATAGCTTTTAAAAGTGAAGATTGATATGAAAGTTGCTGCTGAAAAAATTCCATTTAATGTTGAAGAAATCCGCAAAGATTTTCCCATTCTAAAACGGAAAATTAACGGATTTCCTTTGGTGTATTTTGATAATGCCGCAACCTCACAAACCCCGCGACAGGTTATAGATACAATTGTAGATTACTATTCAAACTACAATGCCAATATTCACCGGGGGGTTCATACATTATCCCAGGAAGCGACCGATAAATACGAAACTGCACGCAAAAAGATCCAAACCCATTTCAATGCCGGGAAACCACATGAAATAATTTTTACTTCCGGGACTACTCACGGAATTAATCTGGTGGCCAGTGGTTTTGCTTCTATTTTACAAAAGGGAGACGAAATTTTGGTTTCGGCCCTGGAACACCACTCAAACATTGTTCCCTGGCAAATGCTTTGTGAAAAAACCGGTGCTGTTTTAAAAGTGATCCCGATGGACCAAAACGGGGAATTGCTTTTGGACGAGTATGAAAAACTTCTGTCTAAAAAAACAAAAATAGTAATGGTAAATCACGTTTCCAATACGCTGGGAACGGTAAATCCTATCAAAAAAATTATAGATAAGGCTCATAGTTTTGGCGCGGCTGTTTTAATTGATGGCGCCCAGGCTGCACCACATATCAAAGCAGACGTTCAGGCATTGGATGTAGATTTTTACGTGGCCTCTGCCCATAAAATGTGTGGCCCTACCGGAGTGGGAATGTTATACGGGAAAGAAGAATGGTTGAAAAAACTACCTCCATATCAGGGTGGTGGCGAGATGATTGCCACCGTAACTTTCAAGAAAACCACCTATGCCGATCTTCCCCATAAGTTTGAAGCAGGAACTCCCAATATTTGTGGAGGCATTGCTTTTGGCGCAGCATTAGATTATATGAATGCAATTGGGATAGACGAAATAGCCAAATATGAACATCAACTTCTTGAATACGCTACTAAGAAACTTCTGGAGATTGAAGGAATAAAAATCTATGGCACCGCAAAAGATAAAACCGCAGTAATTTCGTTTAATATTGATGGAATTCACCCATATGACATCGGGACAATCATCGATAAATTAGGGATTGCCGTGCGAACCGGACATCATTGTACACAACCAATAATGGATTATTTTAAAATTACTGGTACAATTCGGGCTTCGTTCTCGTTTTATAATACCACCCAAGAAATTGACTTGTTTATAGCAGCCGTTAAACGAGCAAAAACAATGTTGGAATAATTAATTTTTCAGAATAAAAATTAATTATTGTGAAGATTGATTTGTGAAGGAAAGATATAATTTTGAAAATGTCAGGTTCTGAATTTTGCTGATATTTTCAGAAAAAAAATAAAACCAGGAAGAATAATTGTTTTTATCTAAAGAAAAAAACTGCTGTTTAACCTGACAAAAACAACAAAAAGTGAGTAATATTAAAGAAATACAGGAAGAAATTGTAAAGGAATTTTCTATGTTCGACGACTGGATGGAGCGCTACGAATATATGATTGAGCTTGGGAAATCCTTGCCGTTAATAGACGAAAAATATAAAATTGAAGAGAATTTGATCAAAGGCTGTCAAAGCAAGGTTTGGGTTCATGCAGAATTACAGGGCGACAAACTTTTGTTTACAGCAGATAGCGATGCCATTATTACCAAAGGAATTGTAGCCATCCTGATCAGGGTTTTTTCCAATCAGCATCCTACCCAGATCCTCGAATCCGATACCCAATTTATAGATGAGATTGGTCTTAAGGAGCACCTCTCACCTACCCGTGCAAACGGCTTGGTAAGTATGATCAAACAACTTAAAATGTATGCACTGGCATATCAAACACAATTAAACTAAGATGGCAAAAGAAATAAATACCCAGGAATTGGGTGAAAAAATTGTTGAAGTTTTAAAATCCATATACGATCCTGAAATCCCTGTGGATATCTATGAACTGGGACTAATTTATGATGTCTTTGTCAATGCCGAATATGAAGTAAAAATCCTGATGACTCTTACCACTCCCAATTGCCCTGTAGCTGAATCCCTGCCAAAAGAGGTGGAAGATAAAGTGAAGTCAATGGATATCGTAAAGGATTGCGAGGTAGAGATTACTTTTGATCCGCCATGGACCCATGATTTAATGAGTGAAGAAGCAAAATTGGAGTTGGGAATGTTATAATATTCCCTTCTTAATCTCCCCCCGGTCTCTTCCCCCAAATGAGGAGCAATAAAACAATGAAGACCTAAAAGTTATTGATATGTCTACAGATATAATAAACCGCGTTGCCAACAGCAAATTGGTCACTTTTGACCTGGAAGACTATTATCCCAAAGGCGAACGGGTACTTTTTGATATTAAAGATTGGTTGATGGAAGGCTTGATCCTGCGGGAAACCGTTTTTAGGGAAATGGTTTTGGCACACGACTGGAGCCAATACAAGGATAAATTTGTGGCACTTTCCTGCTCCACAGGAGCTATTATCCCGGCTTGGGCATATATGCTTTTAACTACCCATTTTCATCCTTTTGCTAAAAAAGTGATTATTGGCGATCTGGAAACCCTGGAAACAGTATTATATACCGAAATTATTCAAAACCTGGATGTGACAGATCTAAAGGACAAAATGCTAATAATAAAAGGCTGTTCGCATAAACCGGTTCCTAAAAATGCCTATTTGCTTATTATAGAAAAATTGCAACCTGTGGTTAAAAGTTTAATGTATGGCGAAGCCTGCTCTTCGGTTCCGCTTTTTAAAAAGTAAGAAGATGAAAAATTTATTGTTAATTCTGACATTTCTTTTTGCCATCTACCAGGTTTCGGCTCAGGAAGAAAAAATTGAAATCCCTACAAACGGGTGGAATTCCGGGGGAACTATTCAATTATTATTCAACCAATCTGCTTTTAACAATGAATGGACGGGTGGCGGTACTCCCAGCATCGCAGGAAACCTTACCTTAAATACAATCTCAATTACCGCATGGACGATTTTTCCTGGGACAATAAATTATTGGCCGATTATGGATTAACCAAAATTAAAGACGACGAATTTGCCAGAAAAACAAGCGATCGTTTAGAATTTAATTCCATAGCGGGAAAACAGCTAAAAAATTCAAATTGGTATTATTCCTGGTTTTTGAATTTTCGGACCCAGTTTTCCAAAGGATATGAATTTAGCGAAGATCCCGTAAGCCTTAAAACTATCAGGACAGAAACTACCCATTTTTTCTCTCCGGCCTATTTGCAAACAGGACCAGGTATGATGTGGAAAAAGAATGATGATCTTGTAATAAATATCGCTCCCACAACCGCCAGGTTTATCCTTGTAGACAATAAATTCACCTCGGTTCCCGGTTATGTTAATGGTCAATATTTTGGGGCAGACGAAGGAAAATCCAGCCGGTTTGAATTTGGTGCATCTGTACGCGCATTCCTGAAATTGAAACTTCTGGAGAATGTAACTATGGAAAATACTGCGAATTTTTATTCAAATTACCTCGATAAACCGGGAAATGTAGATATTGATTATCTGATGAATATGCAAATGAAAATCAATAGTTACTTATCTGCCAATTTACTTTTCCAGGCTATCTACGATGATAATGCAGTTGCGGCTTTTCAAATAAGGGAAGTTTTTGGCCTGGGAATTAACTACAGCCTCTAACTATACCTCCGTTTTTAAAATTGCTGAAAATACTGGTTTAAAGCAATAAAATTGTTCCTT
>JAENXB010000143.1 GCA_016649785.1 Flavobacteriaceae bacterium | reverse complement strand
CAAATATCAGCAGTGAAGGCTTTGACAAAACAATTGGACAAATCGGTTTATTTGATCTGCAAGGACCATACGGTTTCGGGAGAAAAATTTGAACTGATATTTAATTCCGAAAAGGAAATGTTGGTTACTTCCCCAAAGCCAGATCTTGAAATTCTGCCCGAATATTACAAGAGCGAAGCTTATATTTCCCATACCGATTCCAAAAAATCCTTCACCGATAAAATTTATCAGCAGGTTAAAAAATTCATGCTTCTTAAAAAACTGAAGTGGATAGAAAAAAAACATCCAGAAAAAGGAAGGCTGTTGGATATTGGAGCGGGCACCGGAGAATTTTTGTTTGAAGCCAAAAAAAGAGGGTGGAAGGTCAATGGAATTGAACCCGATGAAAAAGCCAGGAAGCTCGCTTTTGAAAAGGGAATTAAATTAGCCAAAAATTCTAGTCATTTTAAATCTGAAAAATTTGATGTAATTAGCCTTTGGCATGTGTTTGAACATGTATATGACATAAAAACCCAAATTATTGAACTGGAACAATTGCTGAAGAAAGACGGACTTTTAATTATTGCCGTGCCTAATTTTCAAAGTTACGACGCGAAATATTATAGAGAATTTTGGGCAGCTTATGATGTGCCTCGTCATTTGTGGCATTTTTCCCGAAACAGTTTTAAACATCTTTTTTCCAGTACAGGATTCAAACTCTTGGATTCCAAACCCCTTATTTTTGATTCCTATTATGTCAGCCTGCTTTCTGAAAAATATAAAACAGGAAAGACCAATTTTTTAAAAGCCGGATATATCGGCTATAAATCAAATTTAAAAGCAAAGTTCAATTCCGAATACTCTTCTATTACATATTTCTTCAGAAAAACCGACTGAAACGCATTTGAATCGGTTTTAAAGGAGGTATAGCCCGCTAAACAGGCGCGAAGCTTTCTTTTGACTTTAAGTTTGTTAAACAGCGTTGAATCAATTCGTTTTTTATAAAATTCAGTTATTATTATTTAAAATAGAATAGATTTTAGCTATTCTGAAAAAACTTTAAAAAAATATTTTTTTAAACGCCTACTTTCTTACTTTTACCCAAATAAAAATTTAAAAAACATGAAAAAATTAATTATGGTTGTTTTGATTGCAGCCGGTCTTACAAGTTGTAATGAACAAAAAACAGCTTATGTGGATACCACCAAACTAATTCAGGAATACAAGGAAATGAAAGATGTGGAACAGGAGTTCACTTCAAAATCTGATAAAGTTAAGGTCCAATTGGATTCACTTGCTCAAAGTTTCCAGGCTGAAGTAAAGGTTTATCAAGAGAAAATGGCAGGAATGTCTGCAGCTGCAAGAAAGGAAACTGAAGCTGGTTTAATGAGCAAGCAACAAGCAATTCAGCAACAACAACAAATGATGGGAAACCAGTTGCGTCAGGAAAGCGATGTTGTAATTGACTCTATAGTTACAAAAGTGAAAGATTACGTGAAAGATTACGGAAAGAAAAATAACTATACTTATATTTTTGGATCTAACGAATCTGCGAACATTATGTACGCAAAAGAAGGATTGGACATTACCGAAGAAATTTTGGAAAAATTGAATGCCGGTATCGAAGAGAAAAAATAAGTTTCTTTAAATTTCGATCTAAAGAAGTTTCGTTTATTGTCGCAGCAGGCTTACAGAATACGATGTGTTTTTAACATCCAACTGTTAGCCTGCGGCGATTTTTTTGTTTAAGATAAGATATAAACTCCCAGGATCGCTACCACAAAATACCCCGTAATGGTGAAAGCTCCGGCGTAATCCTTAGCCACGCGTTGTCCAAATAACAGCATTAGCAAGACAATGGCAGCCAATACACAGGCATAAAGTGCTATGCTTGTTTCTCCAACAGAGATTAACCGAACAATGCCGATTATCGCTAAAATCCCGGTAATCACTTCCAATATAAGAATAGTGGCGACCATTAAAGGCACCTGTCGGGCTAAAAAAGTCTTTGAAAAATGACCCGATAACCATCCAATATTTCCTTTCCAATCTTTTATTTTATCAAATCCAGATTGTAAAAATGTGATGATAATAAAGAGAAGGATTAAAATTTCGGTGATATAGGAATGCGTGTTTTCCATAAAGAAAGATTATGCTGCTTTTTTATGTAACAGCCGGGTTAATTTAATAGATAGATCGGTAAGTATAATTTTGGCATTTCCGTTTCGCTCAATATGAAAAATAGCATCTTCTATTTCTTTGGTGATATCTTCAATATTTGCCCCGTGAATATACGGCGCAAATTTATCCAACTTGAAACCGGCCGTTTTTGGCTGTATATAAACCAGGTTCTTCGCATTGTAATTCATCAATAATGCCTGTCTGAAGAAATCCAGGCAATACAACAAAAAGCTTTTCTGGGTTTCCCGGCCAATTCCTGCTATTTCTTCGCTCCAGCTTATCAAGTCGAGAATGGCAGCCGCATTTCCCTTCGCTTTAAACGCGCTTCTTATCCAGGTTATAAACCAGGTTTCAAACTGTTCGTCCCCGATATCATTTTTTAAAATATTTAGTGCCTGGGCATAATTTCCATTTGCCTGTATCGCAATTTTTTTAGCGGTGAGCGTATCAAAATTGTCAGTTAATTGCAATTTTTCAGCAATAACCGATTCAGATAATGGGGGAAACCTTAAAATCTGACACCTGGATCTTATGGTTTGAATAATTTGTTCTTCATCTTCGGCAATTAAAATAAAGAGGGTTTTATTTGGCGGTTCTTCAATTAATTTTAAAAGTTTGTTGGAGCAGGCGGCGTTCATTTTTTCAGCCATCCAAATTATCATTACCTTGTATCCGCCTTCATAGGATTTTAAAGATAAAGACTTCACAATTTCCTGAGCTTCATCTACCCCAATTTGACCCTGCTTGTTTTCTATGCCTAATTTTTGATACCAGTCAAACAAACTTCCGTAGGGATCCTCATTTAAAAACTCCCGCCAGGAATCCAAAAAATTATTGGAAACAGGGTGTGATTTTATCTTATCGGTTGACGCAACGGGAAAAGCGAAATGAAGATCGGGATGTGAGAGTTTGTCAAACTTTAAATTGCAGGCCTGATTGCCGGAATTGTTTTCGGAATTGGAATTGGCGCATAAAATATATTGCGAATAAGCAATCGCCATGGAGAGCAATCCTCTGCCGTGATTTCCAATGAATAATTGCGCATGCGGAATACGGCCTCTATCTGCGGTAGTGGTTAAATGATTTTTAATATGTTGGAGGCCTAAAACTTCGGAAAAAAGCATAAGCAAAGATAAAATTAATCTTCACTTTTAGTTCTTCAGAAAAAATTATATTTGCGATATAAACCATGCTGAAGAAATGCCAATTAATAAAAGTTGCATATCTTTAAATAGCCTCCATAATTATGGAGATTGATACAAGGTTTATAATGGAATTTTATTTAAACGATAAGTACAATAAAAAGATAAATATGAAATGAGCATAACAGAAACCCGATGCAAACACGAATAAAGATATGCGAATTACATATGACCAATAAAAAACAATAAATAAAACACATATGAAAACTATAGACGATTATAATTTCAAGAATAAACAAGCCCTGATTCGCGTAGATTTTAATGTACCAATAGATCAGGATGGAAATGTTACCGATGCAACCCGGATCGAAGCGGCTAAACCTACTATAATTAAGGTGCTGGAAGATGGCGGGAGCGTGGTTTTAATGTCACACCTGGGAAGGCCAAAAGACAATGAATCAAAATATTCCCTGCAGCAAATTGTGAGCAAAGTTTCTGAAGTTATTGGAGTAGAAACTAAATTCGTAAATAACTGTGTTGGGGAAGTAGCCGAAAATGCGGCAAAAAATCTTCAGCCAGGCGAAGTGCTTCTACTTGAAAATTTAAGGTTCCATAAAGAAGAAGAAGAGGGAGATCCGGATTTTGCCAAAAAGCTTTCAAAATTAGGGGATGTTTATATAAATGATGCATTTGGAACCGCTCACAGGGCTCATGCCTCCACAACGGTAGTTGCGCAGTATTTTGAGGAAAAGTGCTTTGGATACCTGCTGAAAAAGGAAATTGAAAGCCTTAATAAGGTGTTGAAGTCGGCTGAGAAACCGGTTACCGCAATTTTAGGAGGAGCCAAGGTTTCTTCAAAAATTACCGTGATAGAGAATATTCTGGACAAGGTGGATCATTTAATAATTGGCGGCGGTATGGCTTTTACCTTTATTAAAGCGCGTGGCGGCAAAGTGGGAAGCTCCCTGGTTGAAGACGACAAACAAGAACTGGCACTTGAGATCCTGAAAATGGCCGAAAAGAAAGGAGTGGAAATTCACTTACCTGTGGATTCTGTGATTGCCGACAGTTTTTCTGAACTTGCTGATACAGACATTACTCCAACAGATAATATTCCTGACGGCTGGATGGGACTGGACGCGGGGCCAAAAACAATTGAACAATTCTCCAATATAGTTTCCAAATCCAAAACCATTCTTTGGAACGGGCCAATTGGTGTGTTTGAAATGGATGCATTTGCAAATGGTACCATCAAATTAGGCGAGGCAATTGGGGAGGCTACAAAAAACGGCGCGTTTTCACTTGTAGGAGGTGGCGATTCGGTTTCTGCCGTTAAAAAATTCAACCTGGATGACCAAATGAGCTATGTTTCCACTGGTGGTGGGGCAATGTTGGAAATGCTGGAGGGAAAAACCTTGCCCGGAATTCAAGCAATTTCTGAAGTTTAGGTACGAAAATGGACTTATTTGCGTTCTATATAATTATGTAAAAGTAATATCAAAATCCACATTGGTCATTTAAAGTAATAGCTTCTAATTCCTGTTGATTACCTGGATCACGGTAATTATTGGGAACAGACTATTGGCCGGTTAAATTTTATTTAAATGAAAAATATAGTCTATTTCCTGATGTTATTCGGTTTTTTTGGAGCCTTCGCACAAAAAACGACAAAACAAACAGGTAAAGCCACTCATGAACAGGCTGAAAAAGCCAATTTTAGAGTGCAGATTTTTCAAAAAACGGATAGTAGCAACATTAAATTAATTAAACCCGACCCGGAATTTAAAAACCGGTTGCCAATTTCAGCAAAAATAAATAAGGTTGACATTCAGGATTTAAAGGATCTTCCCAAAGCTGCAGTTATGGATTCTGTTTGGAAATCGGAACTGTTGAATTCCGATTTATTTGAAAAAATGCACCGGGAAATACTCGAGCAGGATTATTCTGAAGTTGTGTACAAAGAATTGCCAACTGATACCCTTAAGGCAAGATTGAAAAAATTAAATGCCAGGACGCCCTTCAATGTGGAATATAACCCGATTTTAGAAAGCGTTATAAAGTCTTATTTGAAACGCAACAAGAAATCCATGGAGCGCTTAATGGCCTTAAGCGAGTATTATTTTCCAATGTTTGAACAACAATTGGATCGTTATGATATTCCTTTGGAGATAAAATATTTGGCTATTGTAGAATCGGCTTTAAATCCGCGGGCAAAATCCCGTATGGGAGCCACCGGTTTATGGCAATTTATGTTCACTACGGGGAAAATGCACGGTTTGGATGTGAGTTCTTATGTAGATGAGCGAATGGATCCCATCAAGGCAACCGAAGCAGCCGCCCAATATCTTGCCAGTTTATACAGGATTTTTGGCGATTGGGACCTGGTGCTGGCATCCTATAACTCGGGCCCCGGGAACGTTTCCAAAGCCATACGCCGAAGCGGGGGATCTGTCAATTATTGGGATTTAAGGTCCTATTTGCCGCGGGAAACTGCCGGATATGTCCCGGCTTTTTTGGCTACTTTATACTTATTTGAATATGCCGAAGAACACGATTTTCAGCCTAACAGGCCCGATATTGCATTTTTGGAAACAGATACACTTCACGTAAAACAAATGTTGAGTTTTGACCAAATTTCTACAGCAACGGGAGTAGAGAAGGAAATGCTTCAGTTTTTAAATCCCAGTTATAAACTGGATATCATCCCATTTGTTGAAGATGAAGATTATGCCCTTAGGCTGCCAAGGCGCAGTATAGGATTGTTTGTGAATAATGAAGATGTTATTTATAATTTCGCAAAAACAGAATTGGTTGAAAAAGAAAAAGAACTGCCCAAAAATATAATCGCAGAAGACAAAATAAGATATAAGGTTAAAAGCGGGGATTATCTCGGTAAAATTTCTGAAAAATACGGAGTAGGGATTAGCAATATCAAGAGATGGAACAACCTGAGGGGCAACAATTTAAAAATCGGTCAATATCTCACAATATATTCCGGAAAATCTGTAAGCCTTAGCGCAACTTCCAGTGATAAAAACAACAATTCTAACGAGGCAAAATCATACACCGTTAGAAGTGGAGATTCATTATGGAGCATTTCAAAAAAATTCCCTGGCATAACGGTACAGAATTTGAGGAGTTGGAATAGTATAACCAATACAAACCTCAAACCAGGCACGGTCCTAAAACTTTCCAGAAGTTAGGCCGAATTTTTTTAAATACTTTATATGAAGAATATAATTTTTTTGACCGTATTATTAGCTTCATTGCTTGTTGGTTGTGATAATTCTAAAAGCGCCAACAAGATCATCCTTACCGATTCCTCAGGTAACATCAACAATATTTCAGTGGTGGTGGAGAACCAAATGTGGGAAAATTCTGTTGGGGAAGCTCTTAGAAAATCACTGGCAGCGCCCGTAGATGGTTTGCCGCAGGAAGAGCCTTTGTTTTCTTTAAATCAAATGCCTCCGGAAGCCTTCAGCGGTTTTGTCCGAAAAAATAGATTGTTTGTGAAAATTGAAGACAATAAAGCTGCCAATTTCAAAATATTTACGAATCCATTTGCACAACCACAAACAGGGGTTTTGATCACAGGACAGAATTCTGAAGAGATTATAGCTCAAATCAACAAATATTCTGACAGTATTGTGGGGATTTTAAAAATCACTGAAATCAAAGAAAAACAACGGCGAATCAATAAATCGTTAAAAGATGATACGAATCTGCAAAAGCAATTTGGGGTTTCGTTAAAATTTCCAACGGCTTACAGGTATGCTATTGAAGATGAAGATTTCTTTTGGATCAGAAAGGATATTCCCAGGGGGAACATTGAAATAATGATTTATCAGGTGCCGCTTAGCGCTATAGATGGAGATACAAATGTGGTTTCCAATATTATAAAAATGAGGGATTCTATAGGAAAAGCCCATATTCCGGGACCTGTAAATGGGAGTTATATGATCACCGAAGAAGCCTATGCTCCTTATTTATTTGATTCGGAAATAGACGGGAAATTTGCCTATGAAACCAAGGGAACCTGGGAGGTGAAAAACGCATTTATGGCGGGGCCATTTATTAATTATGCAGTACGGGAT
>JAENXB010000177.1 GCA_016649785.1 Flavobacteriaceae bacterium | reverse complement strand
GGGCAGAAGCGCGCCAGGGAAATTTTCTTTTTAGGCCGAAATTATTCCGCCCGGGAAGCTTTTGAAATGGGAATGGTGAATGCGGTAATTCCTCATGCCGAATTGGAAACTACGGCATATGAGTGGGCGCAGGAAATTTTGGCGAAATCCCCGACTTCCATCAAAATGTTGAAATTTGCAATGAACCTTACCGATGATGGGATGGTTGGCCAACAGGTATTTGCCGGGGAAGCCACGAGATTGGCATATATGACAGATGAAGCAAAAGAAGGAAGAGATGCTTTTCTGGAAAAACGCAAACCTAATTTTAAAAAGGAATGGCTTCCATAATGGAAAATTTTACCAATAAATCAATTGATATCACTTCACTGCCTCAATTTGAAGAGGTGGCTTTTCAATCAATTTCAAAGAGTTATCTCATAAAATCCAATCTTCAAAACCTTGTTTTTTTATGCGTGGCGATGATTGGTTGGGCGGTTTTAATTTATTTCGATATAAACCAGATCCAATTAATTATACTTCTTATTGGGATCGTTTTATACTTTGGTTTCAAATTTTGGAACATTTCCCGGCTACAGAAGAATTATGGATTTGCGCTCAGGGAAAAGGACATTTTGTACAAAAGGGGCTATCTGGTAAATAAAACTACGGTTGTTCCCTTTAATAGAATTCAGCACGCCTCCATTTCCCGGGATGTTCTGGATAAGATGCTTAAGATCTCAACCCTTAATATTTTTACTGCGGGCGGTAGCGGCAGCGATATCAGAATTCCCGGATTGGCCCCAGACCTCGCACTCCGGTTAAAAGAGGCTTTGGCCGTAAAGCTCACCGCAAATGAATTCTAATTTGTTTGAAGTCCCGCAAAGGCAATCTGAAATTGGGATCCTTCTAATTTTTCTCACCAGGATTTTTAATTTATTAAAAGGCTTTTGGGCTATTATCGTATATCTTTTATTCACCGGACCAAGTGTGGCAACCCTGGTTTACATTGTATTGGGTTTGGGGGTAATTTCAGTTCTGGTTCTAATTTACAGCTTTGTTTATTACCGGAGATTCCTTTTTCATATAGATTATAAAAATCAGGAATTTGTCCTCCAGGAAGGAGTCTTCAATACAGAAGATATCGCGATCCCTTTTGATAAAATTCAGCAGGTATATATTAAACGGTCCATTCTACAACGCATTCTGAATGTTAACAGTTTTGTAATTGAAACTGCGGGAAGCAAAAAGGAGGAAATCAATATTAAGGCTATTTCCAATGAAAAAGCAAACCAGCTTTTGGCTATTCTGATTAAGGTAAAGGACAAGTATTCCGAAAAAACAACCAATTCAGAAATTACCGGAACAACATCTGAGAATCAATTTTGGACTCATGAATTGAGTTTTCTGACCTTACTGAAAATAGGGATAAGCACCAATTATTTGCGGGGACTGGCATTGATCGCCGCTTTTTTTACGACTATTTACAATGAAGTAAGAACAGTTTCTGAAGAACATTCTGATACCATTCAGAAATATTTGGACGCATTGCCCGGTCCGATGGAATCGGTTTCCATTTTTATGTTTATTGCTGTTATTGTTCTGTTCCTGAGCGTTTTAATAACAGTTGCTGAAGTTTTTATAAAATATTTCAACTTAAAATTAACGCAAACAAAGGATAGCCTTGAATTGGAAATGGGCCTAAAGACCAATACAAAAGTTTCTTTACAGCCAAGGCGTGTGCAATTATTGCAGGTGATCACAAATCCAGTCCAAAGATGGCTGAATTTGTACGAAGTGCGTATTTCACTTGCAAATAGTGAAAATGAGCTTCAGAAAAGTAAAATTAAAATTCCCGGCCTGGATCAGGCTACAGTTTCCAAGGTGAATTCATTTCTGTATACTGAACAGTCCAGCAGTTTTTGGGAAACCTTTTCACCGGATAAGATCTTGTTGGTGAGACGGTTAATAATTGCGCTGGTTCCCGCCCTGGCGAGCTATTTTATAGTATTTTTTGTGGATGCCATATCTTTTACAACCTGGCTTTTGCTGGCCGGATTATATGCCGTTATCGCTGTAATCTGGCAGATTTTAATGTTCAGATCCTTAAAGTTGATTATTTCTGAAGATTTTGTTTTTAGGAAATACGGTGTCTGGAGTAAAACAGAAGAACGTTTTGAGATTTACAAAGTTCAGTCCATAAGCGTATTTCAGCCTTTATGGTATGAAAAAAAGAACCTGGTAAATATTATTTTTCATACAGCCGGGGGAGATATTTCATTTAGGAGCGTAAACAAGAATATCCTCCCGTACATAAATTATATGTTTTATAAAATTGAATCGAATTCACGAAGCTGGATGTAGGTTCGGGATGATTCTGGATTTCGTCTAAAATATGATGGAAAAAAGGTAAGCCACGAATGCACTAATATTTTTTATTTTCTGAAGAATTAGGCGCTTATTGTGGAAAATTGAATTGACTGTAATAAAAAGTTTTGTCTATTAAAATTGTTGAAAACTTAACCGCTAAGGGCGCAAAGGTTTCCGCAAAGTTCGCAAAGTCTTGCAATCTATTTATTCTGTCAATCCGTCTTGCCTTCTGTATTTGTGCGCTTCAATAAGAAAGCAGATTGTTTTATTTTAGATTCCATTTTATGCTATTCTTTTTTCCTTTGCGCCCTTTGCATTTTTTTTTCGGCGTTCTTTGCGGTTAAAAAAAGAAATAAGCGATTAGATTTAGATGACCTTTTGAGATTCTACATTCCTAAAAATACATTACAAAAGTAAATAAAACACGAAATAATCAATTTTCATTTGGTGCTCAAAAAATACATAGATAAAGTTTTTAGCCAGGAATGCACTAATGTTTTTTTATGTTTGAATAAGACGGAAGACCGGAGACGGAATTTAGAGGTTTTTTTAGTCCTGAATTTTGAATTTTGAATCGAAATGTTTAGCCACGAAATACACCAATTTTCATTCGTGCATCCGTGGCCTTTATTTTTAATATATCTGAAGCGTACTTATTTCAAAGCAGGATATTTCTCTGGATCTGATTCATTCATAATTCCATAAATCTTTTCAAAAATATCTTCGGCAGAAGGTTTTGAGAAGTAATCCCCATCTGTACCGTAAGATGGCCTGTGCGCTTTAGCGGTGAGGGTTTGAGGTTTGCTGTCCAGATGAAGATAGGCATTTTGCACCTCCAGAATATTTTGAAGAATATATGCTGAAGCGCCTCCAGGCACATCTTCATCTATCACCAAAAGCCTGTTGGTTTTTTCAATGCTCTTTACTATGTCTTTATTGATATCTAACGGAAGCAGGGATTGCACATCGATGATTTCAGCATGGATTCCCACTTCTTCCAGATCCCGTGCGGCTTCTTCCACCAATCTTAAGGTAGAACCATAAGAAACCAATGTAATATCAGTTCCTTCTTTGATGGTTTCCACAACACCTATCGGAGTTCTGAATTCCCCAAAATTATTCGGAAGTTTTTCTTTTAGCCTGTATCCGTTCAGGCATTCTATAACCAATGCAGGCTCATCGCCTTCCAATAAGGTATTGTAAAACCCTGCTGCTTTGGTCATATTTCTTGGAACAAGAATATGGATGCCGCGCAATAAATGCACAAGGGCCCCCATAGGCGATCCGCTATGCCAGATGCCTTCCAATCTGTGGCCGCGTGTCCTTACAATAAGCGGGGCTTTTTGTTTCCCTTTTGTACGATATTGCAGGGTTGCAAGGTCGTCACTCATGGTTTGCAGCGCGTAAAGGATATAATCTAAATATTGAATTTCGGCAATTGGTCTTAAACCTCTCATAGCCATTCCAATTCCCTGGCCCAAAATTGTCGCTTCCCGTATTCCGGTATCGGCAACCCGAAGGGAACCATATTTGTTCTGAAGTCCTTCCAAACCCTGGTTCACATCCCCAATCTTACCGGTATCTTCCCCAAAGATCAAGGTTTCGGGATAGGTTTCAAATATTTTGTCAAAATTATCCCGAAGTATAATTCTCGCATCTACTTCCCTGACTTCATTTGAATAGGTTGGTTTCACTTCTTTAATTGACAATGCATTTTGATTGGACTCACTGTAAAGATTACTGCTGTATTCACTTTGAGATCCAGTGGTGTAAGCATCAATCCAGTTTATCAACTGCGTTTTTGCGTCGCTTTTTGATCCTATCAAATAGTGAAGGCTTTTTCTGGCAGCCATCAAAATTTCTTTCTTTATTGGGTCTTTTATTTCAGAAAGTTCATTTTTTAAGGATAAAATCGCATCTTTTTTATCGCTGTTTTTGGCTGCGTTTTCCAAAAGAGGAAGAAGTTCCTTCTGCTTTTTGACCATAGGTTGGGTGTAGGCGATCCAGGCCGATTTTTTTCCATCCCTAACTTGTATTTTTATTTCCTGATCTATGGTTTCCAACTCCTCCCGGGTGGAAAAATTGTTCTGAATAACCCATTCCCTGAATTTGACATTACAGTCAAATTCCCGTTCCCAGGCCAGGCGATCTTCATTTTTGTAGCGTTCCTGTGATCCGGAGGTGGAATGACCCTGAGGTTGGGTAAGTTCCCTAACGTGAATTAAAACGGGAGCGTGTGATCCCCGGGCAATTTCAGCCGCTTTTTCGTAAGCTTCGATCAGGGCTGCATAATCCCAGCCTTTTACAACTATAATTTCGTATCCTTTATTTTCTTCATCTCTTTGAAAACCTTTCAGGATCTCGGAGATATTTTCTTTTGTTGTTTGATGCCTGGCATGGACCGAAATTCCATATTCATCGTCCCAAACGCTAATGACCATTGGCACCTGCAATACTCCCGCGGCATTGATGGTTTCCCAAAAATGGCCTTCACTGGTGCTGGCGTTCCCTATTGTTCCCCAGGCAATCTCATTTCCATTATCCGAAAATTTTTCAGCGTTGATCCCGTCTACATTTCTGTAAATTTTGGATGCCTGCGCCAAACCTAAAAGTCTGGGCATTTGGCTGGCAGTTGGAGAGGTATCGGCACTGGAGTTTTTTTGCAACATCAAATTTTTCCAACTTCCGTCCTCATTTAAACTATGGGTACCAAAATGCCCGCCCATTTGCCTTCCGGCAGACATGGGTTCGTTTTCAATTGAAGAATTGGCATACAAACCTGCAAAAAAATTTTCGATGCTCAATGCCCCGATGGCCATCATAAAGGTTTGATCGCGATAATACCCGGACCTGAAATCTCCGTTTTTAAATGCTTTGGCCAGAGCCAGTTGCGGGATTTCTTTTCCATCGCCAAAAATCCCGAATTTCGCTTTTCCTGTAAGCACTTCCCGTCTTCCCAGCAAGCTGCATTCCCTACTGGTGACAGCAATTTTATAGTCCTTTAAAACCTCCGTTTTAAAGTCTTCAAAAGAAATGGATTTTTTTGATGATGTTTCGATTTGCATGGAATTAGTTTGAATAGATGCGTTCAATAAAAACAAATGTAACAAAAACTAAGCGTAAATGCAATTCATCAATTAGTCAGTTTTTTTAGATTTTTTTCTGAAATAGCTGAAATGAATGTAAATTTTATAATAATAGTAATAAAATCAGGAAAAAATTACGAATTATATAATGCTCCTAATAATTTTCAGCTAAATTTAAGCCGGGAATACCTACTGTTAAATCTTTTTTAATACCATTCCCTGGTGAATAATTTAATAAGGGTGTTGATGTCTAAGGTAACAATAAACCTTATTTTTTGATCGTAATTTTTTTGGCCAATTTCCCAGCCTAAATTGGAATATACCGGGAAATACAATTCAAAATAATCGGCTACCATGCTCACGCGTATGCCAGAATCGTATAAAAATTTTGCGTTGTCTCCCTTGTTTTTAACCAAACCAACATCGCCGTAGGCAAAGATCCATTTCCAGATATTGGTGCTGGCATTCACCGTTGAGATCCATTGGTTTGCAAATTCGGGTTTCAGTTGGGATTTGAACCCTCCTTCTGCAGGAATAATTTGCTGACTGAAAAGTCCGCTGTCCTGGC
>JAENXB010000224.1 GCA_016649785.1 Flavobacteriaceae bacterium | reverse complement strand
CATGAAATGGCCCACGCCTGGTTTCAGCATTTATTGGCTACCAATGAAAGCAAACACGAATGGATGGACGAAGGTTTTACTTCCTATATTTCTACCCTTGCGGAAAATGAAGTTATGGGTAAGAAGGAAGATAAGCCTTTTGAAAGAAACTACCAGGGTTACGTAAGATTGGCGAATAGCGGAGTAGAGCAACCACAAACCACACATGCCGACAGGTATAATTTAAATGCCGCTTATGGAGCTGCCGCCTATACAAAGGGATCCGTATTTTTATCGCAATTGGGCTATATCATCGGGCAGGAAAACCTTCAAAAAACCCTTCACAGATATTATGATGAATGGAAATTTAAACACCCAACCCCAAATGATTTTATAAGAGTTGCCGAGAAAGTATCCAGAGCAGAACTGGACTGGTATTTAACCGATTGGACTCAAACCACCAATACCATAGATTACGGAATAAAAGAAGTTGCTGAAAAAGGGGGAAAAACAAATGTAAGCCTGGAAAGAATCGGATTAATGCCAATGCCATTAGATCTAAAAGTGGTTTATACCGATGGTACAGAGGAACTTATTTACATTCCGTTACAAATGATGCGATGGGAGAAACCTACTGAAGGAACTTCCTCCAGAACCATGGAAAAAGATTGGGCCTGGGCTTATCCAACTTATGATCTAACCATAAATAAACCCAAAGCTGAGATTAGTAAAATTGTAATAGATGAATCCGGTTTAATGGCAGATATCAACCGTAAAAACAATGTTTATAATCTGTTAACAGAGTAGTTTTAAAACTGATAATTTGAAGCATAATATTTGTTTCAGCAAAAAGAAAGATCCGTTTTGGGAATTCCCAAAGCGGATTTTTTTAATTTAGCTGTTTTTAATTCGCCAACGATGAATGAAAAGTTTCCTTCTTCAGAAAAACTGAAAGGCAAAATATTGATAGACCGCTTATTTTCAGAAGGAAAATCCATCAAAAATTTCCCTCTGAAACTCGTTTATACCCCAATTAACAAAACTTCGATCACAACGAATAAAACCGGGGTTTCGGTTCCAAAAAGAAACTTTAAAAAAGCCGTTGATCGCAATCACTTAAAACGTTTGATACGGGAAGCTTTCAGAAAAAATAAGTATCTTGTAGACAGCAACTTACAAAAAAAGTATGCGTTTATGTTTATATATACCGCGAACAAAAAATTTGATTATCATCAAATTACCGCGAGTTTAATTCATATTTTGAATAAATTAATAGAAAGGGAATCTTCTCATGAAAACTCCAATAATTAAACGAATTTCAATTGTTGTATTAGCCTTAGGATTGCTCATAGGCACTTCAGCATTTAAATCTGATTTTTTTGAAATTGCGAAACAAATAGAAATATTCACCACGCTGTTTAAGGAACTCAACATGAACTATGTTGATGAAACAAATCCGGCAGAGCTGATGGATACGGCTATCAAGGCCATGCTTGCCGATTTGGATCCATATACCAATTACTGGAACGAACAGGATGTGGAAGCGGCCAGAATGAATACCGCCGGAGAATACCAGGGAATAGGCGCCCTGGTTAATATCCGGGACAACAAATTTACGATCCTGGAAACCTATAAGGGATTTCCTGCAGACAAAGCCGGTTTAAAGCCCGGAGATGAAATTATTAAAATTGGGGAAATACTTGTGGCCGATTTTAAAGAAGATGCGGGAGAACTGCTTAACGGCGCCCCAAATTCACAAATAACAATCACGTACCTGCGCCAGGGAAAAACCCAAACTACCACAATTACAAGGGGTACAGTGGCTCTTAAAGCTGTTCCTTTTTATAAACTCCTGGAAGACAACACGGGTTATATTGTGCTTTCCCGCTTCAATGAAAATGCCTCCAGGGAAACCGCAAGTGCGCTAAAGGAATTGGAAAGCGCGGGAGCCGATAAAATAATTCTGGATTTACGGGGAAATCCCGGTGGATTATTGAGTGAAGCCATTCTTGTGAGCAATATATTTTTAAATAAAGGTCAGTTGATCACCTCTACAAAATCGGTGATAGAAAAATACAATCAACAATATTTTACCCCTAAAGAACCAATTAATACTACAATTCCCTTGGTTCTCCTTATAAATGGGCACAGTGCATCGGCCAGTGAAATTGTGGCCGGTGCCATCCAGGATCTGGATCGTGGCGTTGTGGTTGGCGCCAGGAGCTTTGGTAAAGGTTTAGTTCAGCGCCCAAAAGAATTGGCTTACGGCACCCAGTTAAAACTGACAATTTCGCGCTATTATACCCCAAGTGGCCGCTGTATTCAGGCGCTTAATTACCGGGAACGTGATAAGGAGGGAAATGCCATTCGGACAAAAACTGAAGATTACAAAGAATTTAAAACCAGAAACGGACGCAGTGTTTTTGATGGGGGTGGAATTTTGCCCGATGTGGGTTTGAAAACTTCAGAAACCAGCACTACAACCAATGCCCTGCTTGCCGGAAATGCTATCTTTAATTTTGCAACTGAATATTATTATTCGCACAAAGTAGAAAGTCCTGAAAATTTTGAGTTTACAGATCAGGATTTTGACAATTTTAAAAATTTTCTCAATAAAACAAATTTTAACTATCAAACCCTTACAGAAATAGAACTTAATGAAGCCATGGAAACTGCTAAAATGGAAGGTTTTGAAGGAAATATTATTCGGAATTACCAAAGCATCCTGAATGAAATTGAAGTTGCCAAAAAAGAAGCGGTGGAAGAGAAAAAATCTGAAATTTCCAACTTGTTGGCAGATGAGATCGTTAAAAGATATTTTTACAGGGAAGGCTTATATCAACATTATGTACTCCAAAACCCCGAAATTTTAAAGGCTAAGGAAATCCTTAATAACAAGCAACGTTATGCTGAAATTTTGAAGTAGGACAGAATTATGCTGCTTCAAAATTGTTTTTTAGATCATAGCTTTTTAAAAAAACATCAGCATTCACTTTAAACTTTTCAGATATTTTTCGGATTATATTGATGCTAAAACCTTTTTTATAATTTAATATTTGAGAGATCAATGATTTTCCAACCCCGATTTCCCTTGCTAAACCGGAAGCATTCAGGTTCTTATTTTTCATAATTAATTCTAAATAATCAACAGGACTAAAATCCTTCGGCTTTATAAATTCCGTTCTGTCCTCATAATCCTTAATCAAAAGCCATAGGGTAGCGGCATCATTATTTTCGACTTCATCTTCTCCTTTTTCAATACAATTCATTACTATACTTTCGTACCAATTGCAATACTTCAGATAAATTTCCATATTGATTATCCTCCTCATTTTTTCCATAGCATTTTAAATATTTAATAAAGATCAACATTAAGCGCATCTATTTGATTATATTCTTCCCTGGTTCCAATAAACATAATAAAGAAAAAAAACTATTTTTTTCCAAATACATATTTTATTATCATTCGATAATTATTACCCCCCATTTCAAACCTTAGCCTATTATTGCCAATAGTTCTAACTTTATTAGGACCAAAATAATCGACTATGTCTTTTGATTTCCTCCAGTTAACGTTTTTAAGATGACCTAAGAATTCTTCAAAACCCGGTATAGCATCAGCGTGTTTTCTACAATATTCATCTATCGTAAGCTTTTTGACTAAATTTATTTTCACACTATATTTATATGACTAAATATAAGATAAAGTTTTTGTTTTGTAAACTTTATAATGATAAAGTTTACAAAAATTAAAAAACGTTGAAGATACCCACCTAATAGGATGTGAAAATGATAATTTAGTGTTAATTAGCCTTTTATCATCACAATATGCGGAATTCCATCTTCCAAATAGCCTTCGCCAATTTGTTTAAATCCGTGAGATTCGTAGAATTTTGTTAGATATATCTGTGCGGAAATTTTGATTTTTGTGGTTTTAAACCTGCTTTCAATTGCATCTATGGAAGCTCTTAAAATATCGTGGCCATAACTGAATTTGCGTTCATTTTGTTTTACGATCACCCTTCCAATAGAAGCTTCCTCAAAATAATTTCCCTTATCAAAACAGCGGGTATATGCAATAAGTTCATTATTTTTAAAACCCAGTACATGAAGTGCTTTCTGATCTTTCCCATCTATATCCTGGTAAACACAATCCTGTTCCACCACAAATACTTCAGAGCGCAATTGCAAAACCTGGTACAATTCATCTAAACTAAGCTTATTAAAAGTTTTTATTTTGATTTCCATACTTTTGATTATAGGATAAAATTAATCCTGTATGATCAGGTCTTTACAATCGCATTTTCCAAATTCCGGTTGAATATTCACGTGATTGATCCCAAATTCATCATGGACCAATTCCTTTATTTGATCTATTAT
>JAENXB010000328.1 GCA_016649785.1 Flavobacteriaceae bacterium | reverse complement strand
TTGAAAGTAATGTTGATGACCAGGGGAAGGGGTGAAATGTATTTTATACAAGGAAATTCATTTCAAAAAACAAATTAGATCCCTTTCCTGAAACTATAATCCAGCTTTTCTTTGAGATTCACAGATCCTACTATTTTGCCTTTTGAAGGTTGATCCTGGTCAAACTCCGGCATTGGCAGGTTGTTTTCCAGGGTTTTCCTTGTATAATGCTCCTCTTTAGTGGGATGCTCCGGAGAAGCGGCGTTAAAGATCTCTCCCCACGCCTTTTTATTGATGATCTCAACAATTATCCCGATGCAATCTTCTAAATGGATCAAATTTACAGGAGCCTTTGGATCTTTTATGTTTTTCTTACCAGACAAATAATTCACGGGATTCCTTCCGGGACCAAATAGTCCTCCAAAACGCACAATACTTGTAGAAAAGGATTCGCTGTTTTTTAAAAGCTCCTCTGCAGACCTCAGTTGTTTTGAACTATCGGAAATGCCGTTGGCCAGGTCATTTTCCGTATAAACGGGAATTTCCCGGGTGTCTTCATAAACCGAGGTTGAACTTACAAACAGCACTTTTTTAATGCCGCTCTTTTTGATGTGATCCTGCAACCTGCCAATTTTTCCTATAAAGTTAGCATCAGGATTCCCGCGCAATCCCGGTGGAATATCAATGATCAATACATCCGCATCCGACAAAAACGCGGTGATATCTCCCTGGATTCCTTCAGCATGTAATTTAATGAGATAAGGCAAGATCCCTTCAGAGGTAAGTTGGGTCATTTTCTCTCGGCTGGTGGTCGAGCCTTTTACCACATGGCCTTCCTCCGTTAACTTTTTAGCCAGTGGCAATCCAAGCCATCCGCATCCCAATATCGATATATTCATAATTTGCATTTCCTAACCTCCCTTTAAGAGAAGAATTTCTAATGATTTTTTCAAATTTACAAAACTTCAATAAACTTGCCTGTTCTATTAAATTCGGTTAGGCAGCTCAAAATAAATTGAAAAATTCACTTTTGTTTTTGTAATCAACAAGGTTATTTCGGGGATTCCTCAAGCCTGATCGTTTTTTTAAGGATCACCGCGTCATTTAAAACAAAGGGTCTTGGGATCATTGTTTTTTCCCGCCCAGGCACTTTCAATTTTTCATTTTCCAGCAAATCATAACTGGCTTCATACAATCTAAACTCAGGCAGTTTTTCACCTTTTACGGCAAACTCCAACCGCAACGTATCCCGGTTCGCAGCATGGTAGATCAGCAATCTGTCCAACCATCTTTTTGTAAAAACATGAAAAGGATTTGCTCCCAGATAAACAGAATCTGCCTCTAGTCCGTTGACCTTGAATTCCTCAAAATTAAAAGATCTGTCCACAAACAATTCCATCCGGTTGATTTTTCGGTTAGGTGCTATTTTTAACGAATAACGGTTGATATTTTCCAAACTGTCTGAAGTATTCAACTTTTTAAAGACAATTCCCGGTTCCGGAATATCGACAATGGGAGCTTCAGATTTAAAGGTGAAACCGGAACCATATTTACTGCTAAATCCATCTTTTGCAGAAGGAATAACAGCAGGATCCTCCCCAAAATAGTTTTGAGTCCAGGGATCGATAAGATTGTCGTAGGAATTCCAGGTGGCCTTTTGGGCATCGGTATCCAAAAGATAGACAAGACTGTTTGGTTTAGGTCTTTCCTCATTAAAACCGGATTTAAAATGTGCGGTTATAAAGATGATATTGAAGAGCAGGAAAAACAGCAGTCCCAGGGCATTTTTTCGTTTAAAATATCCAAAAACAGGAAGAAAAAATACGAACAGGAATACAGTTAATATCGCGGCTACAAAAAGGATCTTTAGGCCAAGTGCTACAGGAAAGGTTGTTACAAAAGGCAATAACAAAACCAATGCCGGCAAACTTAACAGAAGCATCAGGAACGGGTTTGGGCTTTTTTGCCGCAACATCACCAATAACTGTAACACTCCAAAATAAACCGGGATAATAAAATAGGCTGCGCCTTTTAGATAAAACGCGGTTAAAACACATATCAGCAACCAGAAAAACAATGGAAATATAAAATCCTCGGCCTGTTTTTCCGGAGTCCCAAATTTGTGATAAATTAAAAAACAAATGCTAAGGCTCAGGAAAATAGCCGAAGCTATATAATAATATCCGTTA
>JAENXB010000196.1 GCA_016649785.1 Flavobacteriaceae bacterium | reverse complement strand
CGATATACTTTCCTGCCGCAATATGCTAATTTATATGGAGGCCGAATTACAGGAAAAACTCATTGTATTGTTCAATTACAGTCTTAATCCGGGCGGAATCTTGGTGCTTGGCTCTTCAGAAACGCTTGGAAAAAAAGTTGAAGGTTTTGAAGAAATCGATTCTAAATTGAAAATTTATAAGCGCACAACAAAAAATATTTCAACGGAATTGGTTAATTTTCCAATTTCATTTTCCAGGGATAAAACATTGAAAACAGAAATAAAATCAAAACCAAAAGTGGTAGAAAACATTCAGAGCCTTGCCGATCAGGTTTTGCTTCAACGCTTTGCCCCGGCAAGTGTTATGGTAAACGATAAAGGCGACATACTTTACATAACCGGCCGAACCGGAAAATACCTGGAACCTGTTGCAGGCAAAGCCAACTGGAATATCTTTTCCATGGCCCGTGAAGGTTTGCGGCAGGAATTGCCCGGGGCTTTCCGAAAAGCTATGGAAAATTTTGATCCCGTGATATTAAACAATATTAAAGTAGGGACAAACGGGGGAACCCAGCATATCAATGTCACTATTCAACGCATGGAGAGCCCTCTTGCCATCAAAGGAATGATAATGGTGGTTTTTAAAGATATTTCAGCTGAAGTTGGACATCAGGAGGTGAAGCAAATAACCTTAAAAGGAAGTTCAAATAAGCAACAGCAGGAACTGGAAATGGAACTGCAACGGGCTTATGAAGAGATAAAAAGCATTCGCGAAGTGATGCAAACATCCCAGGAAGAACTGCAATCTACCAATGAGGAGTTGCAATCTACCAATGAGGAACTGCAATCTACCAACGAAGAACTCACCACCTCCAAAGAAGAAATGCAGAGTATGAACGAGGAGTTGCAAACAGTTAATATCGAATTGCAGAGCAAGATTAGCGATTTTGTACAGGCAGATAACGATATGAAGAATTTGCTTAACAGTACCCAAATTGCTACCCTTTTTCTGGACAAGGAGCTGAATATTCGCAGATTTACCAAACCTGTGACTTCCCTGTTTAAATTGCGGAAAACTGATATTGGAAGGACCTTTACCGATTTGGTTACCGAATTGGATTACCCTGAAATTGGGAGTGATGCTTTGCAGGTACTAAAAACCCTGATCTTTGTAGAAAAAGCAAAGGAAACCAACAATGAAAGATGGTTTAATGTAAGGATAATGCCTTACAGGACCCATGATGACCGTATAGATGGCCTGGTGATCACATTTACAGATACAACAAAAGCCAAAAAGCTGGAAATAGAATTGAAAGAGGCAAATGAAGCGCTTCGAAAAACCAGGAAAAAAACCCAGGATAAAAAATAATAGGGAATTATGGATCATAAGGACAGCAAATTTGAAGTTTCGTTCCTTCGCCGCAAGGCGGAAGAGTTGCTGAAGAACGATCAGAAAAAACCTGATTCTTATCTTTCTGAAGTTGAAATATTGAAACTCATTCATGAAATTGAAGTGCACCAGATCGAACTGGAAATGCAGAATGAAGAACTTAAAGTGGCCAAAGAGCGGGCGATTGAACTCGCTTCTGAAAAATATGCCAAATTGTATGATTTTGCACCATCCGGTTATTTTACACTTTCCAAAGAAGGGGAAATCATTGATTTAAACATTGCTGCCTCAAAAACACTCGGGAAAGAACGCGCAGGTTTAATAAAAAGCCGCCTGGGGTTTTTTGTTTCCGATGATACAAAACAAAATTTCAACATCTTTCTCAAAAATATATTTGCAAACAATGAAAAGGAAACCTGCCTGGTAACCTTACTGACTAATAGGGACTTGCCTGTGTTTGTGCACCTTACCGGGATCTCTACCAAAAACAATGAGCAATGCCTTGTAAATATGGCCGATATTACCAAGCTTATTGAGGCAGAAAATCTTATCCGAGACCTATCACTTATTGCAACTCAAACAGATAATCTTGTTATAATTACAGATGCAAAGGGTGCAATTGAATATGTAAATAATGCTTTTGAAAAACTTACAGGATATACACTGGAAGAGGTGGCAGGCAAAAAACCGGGCAATTTTCTGCAAGGACCTGAGACAGATCCTGGAGATAAGGTTGCTTTTAGCAGAGCTCTTCGAAAGCGAGAGGCTATTACCCAGGAAATCCTTAATTATACCAGATCCGGTGAAAAATATTGGGTATCTATTTCGATAAACCCAATATTTGACAATAAAGGGGAGTTGGAGAAGTTTATTTCTATTCAACAGAACATCACAGAACGCAAAGAAGGGGAAGCGCAAAGGGAATTTGAACACCAGGATAAAGAAGCCCTCATCAATAGCACCAATGACTTAATTTGGAGCATAAAAAACGATTTTACCCTAATTGCGGGGAACAAGACATTTTTGAATTCGTTAAAACTAACTACAAATTACGATTTTAAAAAAGGTGATAATATCCTGGAAACTAATTTATTTACTGAAAATATTGATTTTTGGCAACAACAATATCAAAAAACACTCAGGGGGGAAAGTTTTAAATTGGAAATGGAGATGAATGAGAATCCCAAATCAGGGCCTATATTTTTTGAGACCAATTTTAATCCCATTTATGTAAATGCCGAGGTGGTGGGAGTGGCTTGTTTTGCCAGGAATATTACAGAATACAAGAAGAATAAAGAAGCCCTGATCGAGTATAACAAGAAACTTCAAACAGCACAGGAAATCGCCAAATTGGGGTATTGGGAATTCAATTTAAAGACCCGGAAATTGTTTTGGTCAGATGAGGTTTATGTGATCTGGGAAAAAGACAAAGAAAAGTTTGATCTCACCCTGGAAAGTTTTATTGCCACCATACATCCGGAGGATCGGCCTGGATTTAGCGAATTATTGAATGATGTTTGGAAGGGAAAAAAACATATTGAAATAAAGTACCGGATCCTACTTAAAAATGGTTCTTTAAAATGGATCCATGAAAGCGGTAATTTGATAAAAATTGGAAAAGACCAACCAAACCATTATGAAGGTACGGTTCAGGACATCACTTCTCAAAAGCAATACGAAAGTCAGATCCTGGATGCCAACCAAAGGCTAAGAAGCCTTACGGCGCATTTGCAAACCATTCAGGAAGAAGAACGCATCAACATTGCCCGGGAAATCCATGACGAGCTCGGTCAACAATTAACCGGAATTAAGTTGGATGCTTCCTGGTTAAAAAACAAAACCAAAATTTATTTGGAGGATGAGAAGGAGCGAATGGACCGCCTTATCAACAACATAAATACAACCATTAACAATGTTCGAAAAATAGCGACAAATTTGCGGCCCGGAGTATTGGATGATTTGGGACTGGAAGCTGCTATTGAATGGCAGGCAGCCCAGTTTGAAGAACAAACCGGAATTTCCAGTTTGTTTAAAACTTCAAATGTCTCAGATAATTATGATGAAACTGTCAATACCGCCGTTTATCGGATTTTTCAGGAAGCACTTACCAATGTGACCCGGCACGCAAATGCATCAAAGGTGATTATTGAACTTTACGAAAAAAACAGTATTTTAGTGCTGGAAGTGGCAGATAATGGGAAAGGAATTTGGGAAACCGAAAAAAACAAAACCGAATCGCTGGGAATTACGGGAATGAAAGAACGCGCATATATGATTAACGGAACATTTTCGATAAAAAAGAGAAAAGAAGGCGGCACAATAGTAAGGCAGTCTGTTCCTTTGTAAAACTTAAAGAGTCAGAAATAATATATGAAAGTTTTAATTGCCGATGATCACGCCATCTTGCGAAAAGGATTAATTGAAATCCTTCATGAGTCCTTTCCGACCATGGAGTATTTTGAAGCTTCCAACAGCATTGAGGCACTGCAAATTACAAGAAAAGAAACTTTAGATCTAATCCTTTTGGATATCTCCATGCCTGGCAGAAATGGGTTGGAAACCCTCAAACAAATTAGGGCAGATGGGATCCAAACCCCAATTCTCATACTAAGCGTACAGCCGGAAGATCAATATGCCATCCGGGCGCTCAAGGCAGGAGCATCAGGCTTTTTAAACAAAGATAGTGCTCCGGAAGAATTGATCAACGCAGTGAACCTTATTTTAAGGGGAAAAAAATATATCTCATCAAACATAGTAGATAAACTCGCACAATCCCTGTCCCGTCCAATCGACCAACCTTTATATGAAACTCTGTCCGACAGGGAATTACAGGTTCTTAAATTTATAGCTTCCGGTAAAACCGTATCGGAAATTGGCAGGGAAATTTCATTGACGGTTAACACGATTAGTACCTATAGGGCCAGGATCCTGGACAAACTCAATTTAAAAAACAATGCAGAACTCACCCGGTATGCATTAGATAACTCTTTGGTTTAAATTTTTGTAGTACAAAGCACTACACGTGTTTCACGATTTGTACTATTTTCACAATCTTACTTTATTCGTTATTTAGTGGTATTAATAATGATTGCCAGGTTTTATTTAAAACACGGCTTCTTTCAATAAATTACGCAGCCCCACACACCCCCATCCCCCACAATTTTATTAGAGAGAAGTCGTGTTTTATTTTAAATGTCAAATCCGGATATAAGTGAAGATGGTATATGGAACAATTTCATTGATCAAGTGCTTGTTTTTTGAAACCCTATTTCATTTCCAAATAATTGATCCTACCTATTTTGTCAAAATTTTTATTGTCAGGAGGTCTTGTTCAGATCCTGCAGGTTTGAAAATATTTTTAATTTAAAACAGGTTTTTTTTGTAGTTAGTTAAACCACACAATCTTCATTGTTATAACTATTTCAATTTCCGGATATTAACTCCAAATTGGGTTATTGAAAGTTTAACATCCTGAAAAAATGATTTTAAGAGTTTTAACTGTTGATGATTCCACAATAATCACAACGCATCTGGATTATATTTTAAAAGGCATGAAGGAAGTGAAGTGGATTGGACACGCCTTTTGTATTAAGGAAGCGGAAGATTTAATACGGATCAAAAAACCAGATGTTGTTTTGTTGGATATAATGTTGAAAGAAGAAAATGGATTTGATTTATTGAAAAATATTAACAACAACTACCCAGATATTGTTGTTTTGATGCTGAGCAATAGAATTAATTCAAGTTGTTATAAAAAAAGCATACTCCTGGGAGCACTTTATCTTATTGATAAATCCTATGAATTTTATAACATACCAAATTTTTTAATGGCAATACACAGTGCCAAAAATATAGGCCAGATATTCAATCGATTTGACGCTATTTCTTTAAGCCATCCTTGATTAATAGTTAGCCATCCCCTGAAAATTAGGAGGCAATCCTTGTTAAGTATTGATTTTACAGGGGTTT
>JAENXB010000003.1 GCA_016649785.1 Flavobacteriaceae bacterium | reverse complement strand
TATATTTGATAGGACAAACAAAATGATAAAGAAGCAAACTCTTGTTATGACTTTTATGGATATGTTCACTCATAACCACAAATATAAATATCTTTACGCAACACCCGAGGCAGAGCCTCGGGGAATTCTATTGATTAAAATAAATGATAGAAAATTTTCAAATTCACTAAGGCAACCTGAAATTAAAAAAAATATTTTACTATAAACCTTTGATGAACAGGATCATTATCATCTTATAATTTCTGTTCACCTATCAGGCTTTAAAAAAATCAAGCACATAAGAAAGCATTTGATTTTCAGTTAATTTGTCACTGCTTTTCACAGCTATATCTTTTGCTTTAAATAGTTTTTTTTCAGACAGGCGGTTAAAAAGTTCCTCTTTGGCAGTACCGGGTCCAAACAATAATATCTCCTGATAACTTTCCAATTTGCCTTCAAGTATTTTGAAATATTCGTCCAGTTCATTTTGAACTATGTTGTGCTTGCGCTTTTCATTGTTGGAACCTCGTTCTGTATTGGGTGAAAAACGGGTTTTATCATTCCCCTCCCCTTCCACTCTTACAATGCTTTCGTAAGGAGATTCAATGGTTTCAATAAAAAATGCGCTTTCGGCTTTATAACCGAAAAAATGCGCCTGAGAATGGTTCATCCATACTCCAATTTGTTTAGTTGCTTTAGTTTTCAAGATAATTGAGATTTTAATTTTGCCAATAAATAATTGATCAGTGATTTTAAGGTTGATATCTTTCCATAGTCCTCCTCAGGAATTTCAATTCCTAATTTTTCATTCAACGAAACGATGAATTGCAATGAATCAAAGGAATCGATATTGAGTACCTCCCGAATGTTTTCATCTGGCTGTAACGCAGAGGGTTCTGTATCCGGAGCTATCTTCTTCAACAATTGAAAAATGATATTTTTAATTTCTTCTTCGTTCATAAGGATTCAGGATTTTGTAAGTATTTGTTTAAAGAACCCAGGAACCGGCTTCCGGTAATTCCATCAGTTGCCCTATGATCACCTGCAAGGGTAACATCAACAACTGGCCGTATTCCCAACATTCCGTTTTCTGCAAAGGCTTGTTCTGTAATATTTCCGAAACCGATAATTGCTACCTGCGGTGGATAGATCACACCAAAAACCTTATCGGCACTTCCTTCTCCAATATTTGTAATTGTAATAGTAGAATCACTGAGTTCAGAACTGCGTAATTTTAATGCTCTGGCTCTGGGAATAAGATCATTTAGGACCTCCATGATTTCACCTACGCTTTTGGAATCTGCCTGAAGAATTACAGGAACAATAATTCCTCCAGTTCGCAATGAAACTACAAAACCTATATTAATTTCGTTTTTGAGTTGTAACCCATTTTCCCAAATAGCATTCAATTCCGAAACCTCATCAAGCGAACTCGCAACCGCTTTTATGAACAATGCGGCAGGAAGAAGTCTTTTCTGAATTGGCCGTTCCCTGTTAGTTTCTTTTATCCAGGCCATAGCCTTTGACATATCCACTCTTTTTTCCAGGTAATAATGTGGAATTTCACGATTGGATTTGCTCATTGCCGCAGCCACTGCTGAACGAATCGCCTCAGCGGGAGTAAGAGCCCTCTCTTTTTTTACCTCAACCGGTTGTTTCTCCATTTTATATAATTCTGCTTCAAAAGGTTGAGCCTCTGTTTTTTCTGGCTCTACTTCAACCAAATTATCAACCGGCTTTTCTCCTTTTTCTGTTTTAGATATTTCTCCTTTTTGGACTATGACATTTTCCACATCATCTTTGGTAATGGCTCCATTTTCTCCTGTACCGGTAACCTGAGAAAGGTCTATACCCTTGTCCTGAGCAATTTTTTTAGCTATGGGAGTAGCTCTAATCCTTATCTCTTTTGTGGATTTTTCCATGACTTTTTGTTCAGCTTTTTCTTCAATCGGTTGTAATTTGACCTCTTTTTTCATTGAAGCGGTTTCTTTTTTTGCTTCTGCCTCTGCCCCATCAGGATTGATCAGGGCCATTGGAGTTCCCACAGGAACCTTTTCACCCTCTTTGATAAGCAGCTTTTCGATCACACCTTCATCAAACACTTCTATTTCGATCAGGCCCTTTTGGGTTTCAACCTCGGCAATGATGTCACCACGCTTCACAGTATCACCGGATTTTTTTCTCCATTCTACCAGCGTACCATCTTCCATATCGGCTCCCAAACTGGGCATCAAAAATTCTGTCATGGGTTTATTATTCGTTTGACTGCCTTTACAATATCACTTTTCTGCGGGACTGAAGCCTGTTCAAGATGTAACGGATAAGGAATTGGAACTTCCACACCGCACAATCTTTTTACCGACGCATCCAATTCATAAAATGCTTTCTCCATAATACGGGAACTTATTTCTGAAGAAATACTTACAGAACGCCAGGCATCTTCCACGATCAGGGCCCGGTGTGTTTTGGCAACGGAAGCGAGAAATGTTTCCTCATCCAAAGGCCTCAATACCCGCAGATCAATTACCTCAGCATCAATTCCCTCTGCAGCCAATTCATCTGCGGACTCCAAACATTTATAGACACCTGTGCCATAAGTAATGATGGAAATATCCTTTCCTGATTTTATCACTTTTGCTTTGGTAATGTTCACCGCGCCCATATCCGTTGATATCTCCTTTTCCAGATTGAGCATTGAGGTATATTCAATGATGATAACCGGATCTGGGCTTTGAAGTGCAGTATGCAACATACCCCGCGCATCTTCATGTGTGCCTACGGACAAAACTACCAATCCCGGTACTTGCGCAAAAAAAGGTTCCCAACTGTGTGAATGTTGCGCCGCCAATTGCTGGCCAATCCCGCAACTTATCCTGATTACCACGGGAACGTTCAATTGTCCCCCGGACATATGCAGCAAAGTAGCCGCGTTGTTCACAATTTGATCCATTGCCAGCAATCCGAAATTCACGGTCATCACTTCAACGATTGGTTTCATTCCGGCCAGGGCAGCCCCTATTCCGGCTCCCACAAACCCCGATTCGGAAAGAGGCACATCCATGATGCGTTCCTCTCCAAATTCCTGCAACAAGCCCTTGCTTACAGCAAAAGCGCCACCGTAACGCCCCACATCTTCCCCCATCAGAAAAATGCGATCATCATTTTGCAATGCTTCCCGAAGACCTTGTTTAAAAGCCTCCCTGTAGGTTATTTTTATAGTTTGGCTCATTTCGTTTCATTTTCACTGTAAACAAATTCTGTCAATTGGTCTATTGGTTCCCAGGTTCCTGCCTCGGCAAAATCAACTGCTTTTTGAATTTCTGAATCCACCTGATTTTCAATTTTTTTGATCTCTTTTTCAGTGATTATCTTTTGTTTCAATAAAAATTCCTGAAACTCAGGTATCGGGTCACGCTTTTTCCATTCTTCCACTTCCTTTTTATCACGGTACAATTCCGCATCGAACATGGAATGTGCCCGAAAACGATAGGTATTGCAAACCAGCAAATAAGGTTTGCCGTTGTCTCTTACTTTTTGAACGGCCTCATTGGCTGCTTCTATCACATCCATTAAATTCATTCCGTTAACGGCAGAAGATTCAACTCCATAAGCTGCACCCTTTTTCTCAAGTTCCTGCACGGAATGTGAATATCGAATTGCTGTACCCATTGCATACAGATTATTTTCGCAAACAAATAAAACCGGAACCTTCCAGAGTGCAGCAAGATTCATAGCCTCATGAAATTCGCCCTCGGCGGCCGCGCCTTCCCCGAAGAAGCAACAGGTAATATTTCCTTTCTTCTGTTTTTTGGAAGCCAATGCCATTCCAACTGCCATTGGAAGATGACCGGCTACAATAGCATTGCCTCCGAAAAAATTAATTGATTTATCAAACAGGTGCATAGAGCCGCCTCTTCCTCTGCTGCATCCTTCCTGCTTCCCGTACATTTCGGCCATAATGGCTCCTGCATCCATCCCGCGGGCAAGTGCATGGCCATGTTCACGGTAAGTGCATAAAACATTATCATCATCTGTTAATGCCTGAATTACCCCAACCGCAACGGCTTCTTCACCAATATACAAGTGCAAAAAACCCCTGATCTTAGCTTTGGTATATTCTTCGGCTGCTTTGTCCTCAAACTTTCTTATAAGGAGCATTTGATAAAAAAGGTGACGACTTTTTTTCGCATCCAGGTCTATCTTTTTTGATTTAGTTTTTGGCATGAGATTTTCAGTTTTGTTCAAGTGTGGAAATATCACCTTCAGGCAATCCGAGTTCACGGGCTTTTAATAATCTTCTCAAAATTTTTCCGCTACGGGTTTTGGGTATACTTTCCACAAATTCAATTTCTTTAGGTGCTACGGCAGGCCCCATTTCTTTTCGGGCAAAGCCCATTATGTTCATCTTCACCTCATCATTTGGTTCATTTCCCGATTTCAGGACAACAAAAGCTTTAACGAGTTCGCCAATTGAAGGTTCCGGTTTGCCTATTACCGCAGCTTCAGAAACAAAAGGATGTTTCATAAGCGTACTCTCAACTTCGAAGGGCCCGACCATATGTCCCGATGTTTTGATAATATCATCGGCTCGGCCGATAAACCAGAAATATCCATCGGCATCTTTTTTGGCCAGATCTCCGGTGAGATACCATTCCCCAAGAAAACATTTATTATAACGTTCTTCATCATTTAGATAGGCGCGAAACAGAGACGGAAATCCCTTTTTCAATACCAAATGTCCCTGTTTGTCCGGTGAGGATATAATTGTTATTTCTTTATCATTCACTTTTGCAATTGCTGCTTCCACCCCTGGCAAAGGTTTTCCCATGGAGCCGGGCTTTACTTTCACCGAAGCATAATTTGCGATCATGATCCCGCCTGTTTCGGTTTGCCACCAGTTATCGAGTATGGGAAACCCAAAATTTTCCTCGCCCCAAATCACGGCTTCCGCATGAAGCGGTTCGCCTACACTTAGAATCACCCTAAGATTTTTGAAATCGTATGTCTCCTTAACATTGATATCCATCCGCATCAATCTTCGGATAGCTGTAGGCGCTGTGTACCAAATATTAACCTTATGTTCTTCGAGAATAGAATACCACCTTTTGGCATCAAATTCCTCTTCATCAATAATACTGGTGACGCCATTTACCAAAGGCGCGATAATGCCATAGGAAGTACCCGTTACCCAACCAGGATCGGCAGTGCACCAGAAAATATCCCCCGGATGAAAATCCAACACAAATTTCCCGGTTATATAGTGAGTGAGCACCGCTTTATGAACGTGCAAAGCGCCTTTGGGCATTCCGGTTGTGCCACTTGTAAAATGCAGAAGTGCAGGGTCTTCCGGATCTGTTTTTGGGATAATGAATTCATCGGAAGCTTGTTCCATAAGTTTGGACCAGGACAGCACTTTTCCGGAAAGATGCCCAGCTGCATCACTCAGAATAATAAAACGTAGCGATGGAAGTTTCTCCATCAATTGCTTTATTTTCTTCTCAAAAAGAGCCGAAGTTGTGACCAAAACACTTGCTTCTCCCTTATTCATTCTTTGAAAAACAGGCTCAGGACCAAATACAGAGAACAACGGACAAAAAACAGCGGTGGTTTTCAAGGTTCCCAACGCAGTGATATATAACTCGGGTATTCTTCCTGCCAAAGAAAAAACACGCTCCCCCTTTTTGATCCCCAGGTTTTTCAACACGTTGGCAAATTTTGAAGTTTGTTTTTGTAACATCGAGTAAGTGAAATCATCCACAACTCTGTTCTTTCTAATAAATCGAAATGCGACAGTATCTTTAAGATTACCGGTAGAATGCCTGTCAATGGCTTCATAAGCGATATTCAAACCTTTTCCTTGCGGCAGTCCGCTTAATTCCCCGGCGATATTATCCCAGGAAAAAGAAGTCAAAGTTTCTTCATAATCCAATAGGTTGGGTTGGATATTAGTCCTTACTGAGCTCATTTTATTATAATTTTTTAACGATTCCTCCCCGCTCTAACCGAACAGTATTTTATATGGATCTGGCCTTGTACGGATTTTATGCTGCATGCAACTGCAGTAAAAGCTTTTTCCTTATTTATTTGAATCTTTTTAAGTGTTGCTGAGTATTAAAGTTATTGAAGATCTATTTTTGAACCTATGATTTATGTCAGGAAAAAGAAATGGTTTATCTTTTCTCCAATGAAAGGAATAACTTTAAAGAGCATGATATTTTTATCTTCCTCTTTAAAGTTGTTTTTATGATCTGAAGAAAAATTCTGTGTAAGAAATTTACAAGAGAAAGTAAGTTGTATGTTTATTGGAATGTCGCTTATAGCCGAAATTAGTCCTCAAGCTGGTAACAAAATCTACCATTCCAAAACAACCACACTCCATTCTTCCTGGTTTTTTGAAGCGTATTTATAAATTTCAGAAAATCCTATCCTCTTATGTGCCTTTATAGACCTCGAGTTCCGGTTTGAAATTTCGGTTATTGCAAAATCGTATTTGTCCTTTAAATGAAGTTTATATTCTGTATAACATTTGTCCAAAATCCCCATTCCCCTGTAATTTTTATCTACACATACTTGGCCAACAACAACATAATTGTACTCTGAAATGGGTTTTTCCTTGAATATCAGTGTTTCAAATATTTTGAACATTGGAATAAGAACAGGGATCTCATTTTGAGATTTTGCAGTCATCGCCAATAGGTATGCAATAACTTTTCCGTTATGTTTGCATATGATATGTGGCTGAATGTTGTTTAAATTCCTCAAATTTTCAATACTATGAATTACGGTTATAAATCCCTGTGTAGAAATTTCTTCAGCTAATAGATTCGCCGAATGATTTTTTCGTTGTAATTCAAGGATCCCGAGTAAATCCTTATCAGATTTTGAAGTAGTGTAAACCAATGATCGCATATTAAACTAGTATTGAGTACTTAGTATTGAGATTTGAGATTTGAGATTTGAGAAATTTAGGTTTTTTATTTTAAGCATTCCCTTTTTCGACATCGTTAATAATGTTTTTTTTTGCAAAAACGAAGTGTTTCTGTTTCTCTACGACGTTAATCTATTCTCTTTCCGCTTTGAACTTTCCACTTTCAACTTTCAACTTTCAACTTTCCATTTTCCACTTTCCACTTTCCATTTTCCACTTTCCACTCTTCACTTTTCAACTCTCCTCTTTCCTTTTCCTTAAACCAAAATTACCATTTTTAATAAACTATACCCAAAAAAGTAATATTCCGACTTGTTAACGATCTATATATTGTTAAAATTCAATATCTTAGAGCAATGATTTGTTTATTTCCAATTTAAAAATTTCGTTATGAAATGAGCATAACGGGAACTCGATGCAAACACCAATGAAGATATGCAAATTACATATGACCAATAAAAAACAATAAATATCTACATATGAAAACAAATAAAAATTCTTTTAAAATAAAACAGGTTTTAATCGTTGTTTTTCTGGTTCTACAGGGAATGACGCCCTGTCTAGGTGCCTCAATTTCAATAAAAGTTGATTATGTTGAATACAAGGGAAAAGTTGTAGACAGTAAGAATGGAGATCCTATAGCATCGGCTTATCTCTCTGTAAACGGAACAAATATTTCAACCATTACCAATAAAGACGGCGAATTTTCTTTAAAAGTTCCTGAAGATATTACCGGTGCAATGGTAACTGTTTCTTACCTGGGTTACCAAAGTAAAATACTTCCGCTTGATTACTTCAAAACGGAAAATACACGAATAGAACTAGAAGAATCTGTAGAAGAATTATCTGAGGTCAGCATTTTTAGTTCTAAAGATGCGAGAGGACTGGTCCTGGATATGCTTAAAAAAAGGGACGATAACTACATCAACGACCAAACCCAAATGACAGCTTTTTACAGGGAAACCATAAAAAAAAGAAGAAGAAATGTATCGCTTTCTGAAGCGGTTGTGAAAATTTACAAACAACCCTATACGTCTTCAAAAAGAGATGAAATTTCCATTATCAAAGCGCGTAAAAAAACCGATTACGAAAGATTGGATACTTTGGCACTCAAACTCCGCGGTGGACCTTTTAACGCCATTTATCTGGATGTGATGAAATATCCTGAGTTTTTGTTTAACAAGGACGAGATTGACATCTACGAATTCACTTTTGATAAACCTACAAAGATCAATAACCGCTATTTGTACGTTATTGATTTTGTTGAGAAAGATCATAAAAACCCATGGTATTATGGAAAATTGTTTGTGGATGCGGAAACTCATACATTGATTAAAGCTACATACAAGCTCAATGTGGAAAACAGGAATGCTGCTTCCAATTTATTTGTGAAGAAAAAACCTGCCGGCGCAAGAGTATACCCTGTTAACGTAGATTACAGGATAGATTACCGTGAGAGCAATGGAAAATGGTTTTATGGTTATGGGAATGCCCAATTGGAATTTGTGGTAAACTGGAAAAATAAATTATTTAACTCCCGTTACACTATAAATGGCGAAATGGCCGTAACCGATTGGGAACTTGATCCGGACGGGAAATCAAGAAAGGAAAAAAACCTCATTAGCCCTTCAGTAGTCATGGTTGATGATGTTTCTGGTTTTTCAGACCCGGATTTTTGGGGAGATAACAATATAATTGAACCTGAAAAATCCATTGAGAATGCTATTGAAAAAATTCAACGCCAAATGGAAAAAGAGAATTAATGTTCAAAAAGATCATTGATGCTAATAATAAACCAAAAAATCCCGCTGAAAAGCGGGATTTTAATTTTTTAAGAAAATAAATTCTTAAGCGTCAGGATGCATAAAACGTTGTTTTGCCAATAATTCCTCTTTGGTTTCAACGTGGTCCTCATCCGGAACACAACAATCTACCGGGCATACCGCGGCACATTGAGGCTCATCGTGAAATCCCTGGCACTCTGTACATTTATCTGCAACTATATAATAAATTTCGTCGCTTAAAGGTTCCTGTGCTTCATCTGCATTTGCTTTTTTGCCATTTGGATAAATTACATCTCCCTTTAAATCGGTTCCATCAGAATAACGCCAGTCATCGGCGCCCTCATAAATAGCCGTATTGGGACATTCCGGCTCGCAGGCACCGCAGTTAATACATTCGTCTGTTATTTTAATTGCCATAGCTTTTTTTATTAGTAAATTTAAAATGGAAAAATTGAGCGGTTTTACTTCCTTTCAACTTTTCAATGTTTTATAGGTGATTTTAAATAGATAACTTTTAATTTCGCCGATACAAATTTAAACCCAAAACATTTCATAACCAAATTAGTGCTATGACAATCGACCAACGAAAATCCCATCTTATACAAGTCGGTTTATTTTTGAGCCAATTTCACCGGGAAGGTATTCAGCAGCTCTCAGATTTGCCTCACAATGATCTGTTTTTCAATGCTTTCCGGGAACAAATAGATCTGGCTGTGCATTATAACGGTTGGTTTACCAGGGAAAATGTTCTTTTTTCGCTGAAAGAATGGAGCAAGGCGCTTACCGAAGCAAATTTAGATAATTGGTTAAAACCATACAATTTCAGCGATCAACAGTCAAAAACTGTGGGGATTGTAATGGCCGGAAATATTCCTTTGGTTGGATTTCACGATTTTATCTCGGTTTTGATCTCGGGTCATAAAGTGTTGATAAAGCAATCTTCCAACGATCAGAAATTATTGCCAATACTGGCAGATTACCTGATGGCGATTGAGCCTGGATATAAGGAGTTGATTGAATTTACGGATGGCAGATTTAGTAATTTTGATGCGGTAATAGCCACCGGCAGCAACAATACTGCCCGGTATTTTGAATATTATTTTGCAAAAACACCTTCTATCATCCGCAAAAACAGAAATTCCATCGCGGTTTTGACAGGCAATGAAACTCAGGCAGAACTGCAGGCTTTAGGGGATGATATTTTTCGTTACTTTGGTTTGGGTTGCCGCAATGTTTCCAAATTATATGTGCCTGAAGCTTATGATTTTGATTTGTTTTTTAAAACGATGTTCCCCTGGGCAGAGTTGATGAACAACGCAAAATATGCCAATAATTACGATTATAACAAGGCTGTATATTTAATGAGTGAATTTAAGCTCCTGGACAATGGGTTTTTGATCCTGAAGGAAGATAAAAGTTTTGGCTCCCCTATTGGCACGTTGTTTTTTGAAACTTACTCAGATGAAAATTCCCTAAAAATAACCCTGGAGGAAAACAAAGAAAATTTGCAATGTATCGTCTCCAAAGGATTGCTTGATGAGGAAATTGCATTTGGACAAACCCAACACCCGCAACTTTGGGATTACGCCGATAATGTAGATACCCTGAAGTTTTTACAACAATTGTAGAAATTTGTTTTTCATCTTAGAAGCTGATGTTCTCGGTTTTGGCAGAAAAAAATAAAATTCTTATTCATTCTCCTTTTCGCTCATCAACAGCATTTCTAATTCTTCGGCAGAAAGAGCTATAATATCCTCCGGTTGTGTATAATCAAAGATCTTGTCAATAGCTTCCAGCAATTTTTCATTTTTCGAGGCTAAAATTCTACCCACAAACTTTTTCTGAATATTCTCTAAAGTCTTCATTTGTTTGCTTTCTGTAAAATTGGTCAAAATTTTGTTTCTCTCCTAAGAATAAAAAATAAAATTTTATTCATCCTGATTTGCTGCAGATTGGCAAACTAATTCAACAACTAAATTTTTCCGGTTTTTATTTGAGCGGCGACTTTTGTAACTTGGCAGCTTACAAGTATCATTTTAATAAAACAATTTTCAGTCACTTTTAGGATCTTTGTTCAAACAACTTATATATGAAAAAACACAACTTTAGCGCAGGGCCATGTATTCTGCCTCAGGAGGTATTTCAGGAAGCCTCGCAAGCTGTTCTGAACTTTAATAATTCAGGATTATCTATTTTGGAAATCTCACATCGCAGCAAAGCTTTTGTAGATGTGATGGAGGAAGCAAGAAATCTTTCCCTGGAACTTTTAGGCTTAAAAGGCAAAGGTTATCAGGCTTTATTCCTGCAAGGAGGTGCCAGCCTGGAGTTTTTGATGGTGGCTTATAACCTGTTGGAGAAAAAAGCGGCCTATCTCAATACTGGAACCTGGGCTGACAAGGCGATAAAAGAGGCTCAACTATTTGGAGAAGTGGATGTTGTGGCTTCTTCAAAAGATAAAAATTTCAATTATATTCCCAAAGGATATAAGATCCCAAAAGATGCCGATTATTTTCACTGTACCAGCAACAACACGATTTTTGGTACTCAAATGAAGAGATTTCCCGCTACTTCCGTTCCCTTGGTTTGTGATATGAGCAGTGATATATTTTCCCGACAGATGGATTTCTCAAAATTCGATTTGATCTATGCAGGGGCACAAAAAAATATGGGACCTGCAGGAACCACTTTGGTAATTATAAAAGATGATATTTTGGGAAAAGTAACCCGCAAAATACCATCTATGTTGGATTATAAACAGCATATTGAAAAGGAAAGTATGTACAATACACCTTCGGTTTATCCTGTTTATGTCTCCTTACTTACCCTTAGATGGCTTAAGGCGCAGGGCGGAATTGCTGCTATTGAAAAATTAAATAAGAAGAAAGCTGTATTGATGTATTCTGAAATTGATATCAACCCGCTCTTTAAAGGCTTTACGGCAAATGAAGACCGTTCAATTATGAATGCTACTTTTAACCTGAAAAATGAATCTTTAAAAGATCAATTTGATAAAATGTGGAAAGAAGCTGGCATAATTGGACTCAATGGTCACCGGAGCGTAGGTGGATACAGGGCCTCTATGTACAATGCCCTTCCACTGGAAAGTGTCCAGGTTTTGGTAGACGTAATGGGCGATCTGGAACGAAAGGCCTAACGGAAATTTCCGATTGGGAACCTATAATCCACTATTGAAAACAAAAGCAATGAAAGTATTAGCAAACGACGGAATATCACAAAGTGGCATCAATGCCCTTAAAAAAGCCGGATTTGAAGTGATTGTGACCAAAGTGGCGCAGGAGCAACTTAAAAATTACATCAATGAAGAAAAAATCGATGTTATTCTTGTGCGCAGTGCCACTGAAGTAAGAAAGGATCTGATCGATGCGTGTCCTTCCTTAAAAATTATTGGTCGTGGTGGTGTTGGGATGGATAATATTGATGTGGAATACGCCCGAAAAAAAGGTTTAAAAGTCATTAACACTCCTGCATCCAGTTCCGGATCTGTCGCAGAACTTGTTTTTGCACATCTCTTTGGAGGGGTTCGCTATTTACACGATTCAAACCGGATCATGCCTTTGAGCGGGGATACACAATTCAAAGCTTTAAAGAAAAATTATTCCGGAGGAACCGAACTCAGGGGAAAAACCCTGGGAATTATAGGACTTGGGCGAATTGGTCGCGAGGTGGCCAAAATAGCCCTTGGAATAGGAATGAAAGTTATTGCCAGTGATGATCACGTGGGGGAAGCAGATATTACCCTGCATTTTTACAATGACCAGGTAGTAACAATTCCTATAAAAACCGAACCGGTAAAAGATGTGATCAGGGATTCAGATTTTATAACGGTTCACATCCCTGCTCAGAAAAAACCTGTACTCGGTGAAAAGGAATTTGAGATGATGAAAGACGGGGTCGGGATTATTAATACCTCGCGTGGCGGAATTGTAGATGAGGTTGCACTTGTAGAAGCTCTTAAAAACGGAAAAGTCGCTTTTGCAGGACTGGATGTTTTTGAAAATGAGCCTACCCCTGCCCTTCAAATTTTAATGGATCAACGAATTTCGCTAACTCCACATATTGGGGCAGCTACAAAAGAAGCCCAGGACAGGATCGGGACTGAACTTGCCTTGCAGATCATTTCCATTTTAAAAGGCGAAACAGTATAAAGGAAATTGTCAAATCCAATTGTAAAAATGATTCAGGAATAAATGTTTCTGGATCATTTTTTTTACAATTTCCTTAAGGTATGCATCAGTTAAAAATTTGTAAATTAATTATTTAATTAAACTTTGAAAATTCGGTTTATGTATCAATAAGCCAATTAATACTTAAAAATAAATAAAATGAAAAATCTATTGTATATTTTTCTCTTGGGGTTATTTATATATAGTTGTGGTTCTGGTAGGGATTTCAAAGGTTCCAATGCCTCCGGAACTGAAAATGATACCGTGCGTATTGCCAATGACAGTTTGCAGTATGAGATCATTATTATTGAACCTGGGTTTAATTTGTTTATAAACAGTTTAGCCAAACCCAAAGGCTATTATTCACAATCTTATCTGGAATCCAAAAATCTAATCCTGGTGCAGGAATACAATTCCCGGGTTAGAAATCCTCTTCGCTATAATCCGAATTTATATGTCCAGGAAATTAATTATGACCCGTTTGTCAATTACGGCTATGAAGTAAATTATTTGCTCTATAATTATTTTGTTTATTTATCCCATGAATACAATCAGCGGTTTCCGGTACCTACACGATTGTAGTTAAAATTTGGTTAATTGGACCGTTAAATGATACATTTGCAATATGGACAAACTTAAGCAACGTTGGGGCATCGATTCCAATTTTCAGATTATTGTTATCTTCCTCGTTTTTGCAGTCACTGGATCTTCTGCCGTTAAACTGGCAGCACCTATTTGTGAATTTTTTGGAATTTATAAAGAAACATCCCCCTGGTATTTATTTTGGCCTGTAAGGATCCTCCTTATTTTCCCCCTTTATCAGCTATTACTGGTTTGTTTTGGCTGGCTATTCGGTCAATTTAGTTTCTTCTGGAAATTTGAAAAGAAAATGTTGGTTCGCCTTGGCTTATCCCGTTTTTTAAATGAATAAAATTCAGTTGAAAATTTTTCAGAAATATATTTTGCTCTTTATGGTCATTGCCCTGCTTTTTCCTTCAGCAGTGAGCATCAGCCACATTTATGCACATGAAAAACAGGAGATATGTCACAATTATTTCGACACCCATCTTCATAAAAAAAATATCGACTGTGAGCTGTGTAAATTTCATCCTACTCCGGTAATTGCCTTTGATCTTTTCCATTTCAATTTAAATCAAGCCATTCCGGCAAACAAAAAATTTTTCAACCATTATCGGTTTTTAAGCGATTTTCAAAAATTATCATTTGAGTTGCGGGGTCCACCTGCCTCAATTTCATTCAGTTAAATGATAATTACGCAGGAAATATTTTTCCCGCAACTATAAATTCTTAAAACCATATTAATGAAGAAATTAATTTGTATGCTATGCGTTATGGCAATCTCTGTTACAACCTATTCCCAAAATTCTATTGAAGGAAGTATCCTCAATTCCGAAACAAATGAACCTGTTATTGCTGCAACCGTATATCTTCCAAAACTTGAAAGAGGCACTATGACCTCCGCTGACGGCAAATTTCATTTAAATAATATTCCTAAAGGAAATTTTCAATTGGTCATTTCCTCCTTAGGATTTACAACACAAACTGTTGAGGTTAATACTTCTCTTACCAAACCTTTGGTCATTCAATTACAAACTTCTGCCATAGAGATGGAAGCGGTTATTGTTTCCACCCCGTTTCACAAGCTGCAAAGTGAGAATGTGGTATTGGTGGCTAGGGAAACAGTAGATAACCTCAGTAAATCGGGAGCGGTAACCCTGGCTGAAGGCATAACGCAAATCCCGGGGGTTGAAAGTATAACTACCGGAGCAGGAATTGGCAAACCTGTAATTCGCGGACTTAGCGCCAATAGAGTTTTGGTCTATACCCAGGGAGTAAGGCTTGAAAATCAGCAATTTGGAGATGAACACGGTTTAGGGGTAAGTTCCAGCGGAGTGGAAAGCGTTGAGGTTATAAAAGGTCCGGCATCCCTTCTCTATGGAAGTGATGCTCTTGGTGGGGTACTTTACCTTAATCCTGAAAAATACGCCATCTCAGACAGTTCTGATGCAGATGCCAAAATAACCTATCACACAAATTCCCTGGGAACTGAAGCAAATGCAGGTTTTAAAACATCCGGAGAACGACTTAAATTTTTGCTGCGGGGAAATTACGCTGCAAACAGCGATTATAAATCCGGGAATGGCCTTAGGGTAACCAATTCAAGATTCGAGGAAATAGATATCAAAACCGGTTTGGGTTACCAGGACACCAATTACCGTGGAGATCTAAGGTACAATAATACCAACACAGGGATCCCGGAAGAAATTGAAGAACAATCTACTTCAAAAGATATGTTGTTGCCCAATCAAAAATTGGACAATCATATTTTGAGTTTTGACAACAAACTGTTTCTTAAAAATTCCAGTTTGGATTTAAAAGTGGGATATCTATTTAATAATAGGAAGGAATTTGAAGAGGATCCGGAAAATTTGGATGCTAATACTCCAGCCCTTGAAATGCACCTGGAAACCTTAAATTACGATGTGAAATACAATAGTTCAAAATGGGGAAATTTTGAAGCTATTTTTGGAATTCAGGGAATGTATCAAACCAATAAAAATTTAGGAATGGAAATATTGATTCCCAATGCTAATGTAGCAGATATAGGATTTTTGGCTACTTCAAATTATCACCTGGAAAAGGTGGATTTCCAGGCAGGCTTGCGTTTTGATAGTCGAAAAATTGACAGTGAGGAACATGGAGTTTTTGGGGAAGAAAAATATTTCGCTCCAATTGAACGTGATTTTACAAGTTATAATGGAGCTTTTGGGGTGAAATTCGATATTTTAAATTCATTGATCGCCCGGGTAAATGTTGCCACAGGGTTCAGGGCACCCAACCTATCGGAACTCACCTCCAACGGAATCCACGAAGGCACCAACCGATTTGAGATAGGAAATCCAAATTTAGACAATGAGCAAAATTTTCAGCTGGATCTTTCCCTGGAATACAGGAATGAACATTTTGAGATATTTGCCAATAGCTTTTACAATAAAATAAATAATTATATTTTCCTGAATCCTTCCGGTGAAATTAAAGATGAAAATCCCGTTTTTGAATACATTCAAAATAATGCCCGCCTTTACGGAGGAGAAGCCGGATTGCATTTGCACCCTCACCCACTGGATTGGCTGCATTTGGAAAGCAGTGTGGAAATGGTAAGAGGAGAACAGGAAAATGGTGAAAATTTACCACTAATTCCCGCAACTTCATTTACAAATACGCTTAGAATTGAATTTGATCAAATTTGGTCATTGAAAAATAATTATGGTTTTGTTACACTAAAAAGTACCCTATCCCAAAACGACATAAGCGAATTTGAGACCAATACTCCCGGTTATTCCTTGTTAAGTGCCGGAATTGGGAGCAGTTTTAAATTTAAGGGCCAAACTCTTGATTTGAGGATTAGCGGAAATAATTTATTGGATAAAACATATATTTCCCATCTCTCCAGATTGAAACAGGACGGAATTCCAAACAGGGGAAGGAATGTCACCCTGAGTTTACAAACATCCTTTTAAAATCACCCTCTTTTAAATAGATAAGCGGTTGCCAGTTCGGCAACCGCTTATCTATTTAAAATTGAAAATTTTCTAAACTATTTCGGCTTCTATAATAATCTCTCTCGGATTCGCAGATTTCTTCCCCTAACCGACTGATTATATTTTTAAAGTTTTCTGTTAATTCTTCGGTAACTTCCCGGCTGTATTCCTCGCTAAACTTATACATAATTTCCAAATTAGTTTTTTAATTTTTCCGAAAATAATTCTTTCAACTTTTTGATCTTAGGATCTATTATTACCTGGCAGTATTGCTGTTCCCTGTGTTTGGAATAATATTCCTTATGTTCCGGTTCAGCCTCATAAAAAGTAGTTGCAGCTGTGATCCCGGTCACAATGAGAGCATTAAAAACCTTTTCCTTTTCAAGACGTTCAATTACTTTGAAGGCTGTTTCTTTTTGTTCTTCTGAATGATAAAATATTGCGCTCCTGTATTGGGTTCCCACGTCATATTGCTGCCTGTTGAGTGTTGTGGGATCGTGAATGCTAAAAAAGATATACAACAATTCCTCAAAACTGATAATTTCCGGATTAAAATGAATTTCCACCGCTTCCGCATGACCGGTCCTCCCCGTGATAATTTCCCTGTATGCCGGATTTTTAATGGTTCCGCCGGTAAATCCTGAAATCACTTTGGTCACGCCCGCTATTCTTTCAAATACAGCTTCGGTGCACCAAAAACATCCACCGGCCAGGCTTGCAATTCCTATTTTTTCATTATTCATTTCGCTTATCTTATTTTGTTTAACAAAAGTAATAAAAATATAAACAAATTAAATATTTTTAATTCAGGTATTATATTCTTTCCATATCAAAAATACTTCAATAATTTTGTAACCTTGCAAATCTTAACCTGTCTTTTAAGAACAGAATATCCCATACATGACTTATCGAAGCATCCTTTTTATTTTAATTTTCCTGTTTATCAGCAAAATTCAGGCACAAAATATACATCCGGAAAAGGATTCCATAAAAGAATTTACTGCTTTGCGTATCGCAAACCCTCCAGGGATTGACGGTTTACTCAATGATGAGGTATGGAAAAATAAACCCATTGCCACAAATTTTGTAATGCTAGAACCCGCTGACGGTAATCCCAGTCGTGAAACCCACCCTACCTCGGTAAAAGTAGTCTATGACGATGAAGGGATTTACATCGCGGCTTATATGAAGGATAATGAACCAAACAGGATCATGAGGCAATTTACCCAAAGGGATAATATAGAACAATCTGATTTCTTTTTAGTTGATATCAATACTTATAATGACGGAGAAAATCAAACCCGGTTTGTAATTACCTCCGCCGGGGCTTTAGCCGATGCGAAAATGACCGGGAATAACGAAGATTACAGTTATAATGTGGTGTGGGAAGGCGAGATATCTTACGATGAAAACGGATGGTATGCAGAAATAAAAATTCCCTATGCCGCCCTGAGGTTTCCAAAAAAGGAAGAACAAGTATGGGGAATTCAGTTTGCCCGAAAAATTTCACATTTAAATGAGGTTTATACCTGGAATTATATCAATAAATCTTTAGGAAAATCTTCACAATATAACGGATTGCTAAAAGGAATAAAAAATATTGAACCGCCTGTGCGTTTGAGTTTTTACCCTTACACCTCAGCAACTGTAGAACATTTTCAAGGTAATACCAAATCAAATTTTAGTGCCGGACTGGATTTTAAATACGGGATAAATGATGCTTTTACCCTGGATGCCACATTAATCCCCGATTTTGGACAAACTGCTTTTGACAAAGTCGAATTGAATTTAGGACCTTTTGAGCAGACATTTGGTGAAAACAGGGCTTTTTTTACCGAAGGAACCGAGTTGTTCACAAAAGGGGATTTGTTTTATTCCCGCCGAATTGGAGATGCTCCCATTGGGTTTAATTCAGCTCAAAAGGAAATGCTCAATGATGAAATAATTATTGAAAATCCCGAAAAAGCCGATTTGCTAAATGCTCTTAAAATTTCAGGCAGAACCGATAGAGGTCTGGGAATTGGATTTTTTAATGCCATTACACAGGAAACCTATGCCAGTTTTAGGGATACCATCACCGGGGTTAACAGAACAAGAATTACGGAACCTCTTTCCAATTATAATATTTTTGTGCTGGACCAACAATACAATCAAAATTCCTCCATTACCCTCATCAATACCAATGTTAGCCGAAACGGACATTTTAGGGATGGAAATGTGTCCGGGTTTTTATTTGATATTTTCAATAAATCCAATTCCTTTAATTTTACGGGGGAGGCAAAAATGAGCAATGTAAACAAAACGGAACAAAACATCACCGGCTTTGCTTCCACCTTCGGAATAGAACGTACCAAAGGAAATTTCAGGTATGAGTTTAAACACGATTTTGCAAATGAAACTTATGACATAAATGACCTGGGATTGAATTTTACAAATAATTACAATGATTTCTATGCGGAAACCTCCTACAGGATATTTGAGCCAACAAAAAAATTCAACACATTTAATATCCAACTTTTCGGGAACTATAAACGACGTTATCTTCCAAGCTTATTCGTTGGCACCGGGGTTGGTGCAAGCCTATTTGCGATCACTACACAACGCTTTGCATTTGGGGGCTTTTTATTACTGAATTCAGATTTCAAAGACTTTTTTGAACCCCGTCGTAATGGTCAATATGTGATTTACAATAAAAATATTGGTGGCAACACCTGGATATCTACAGATTACAGAAAAAAATTCGCAATTGATGTTAAGGTGGGATACTGGGTTTATTCCGATTCAAGGCAGGAAAATGTTAACCTTAGCATTAGTCCACGGTTTCGTATCAGTGATAAATTCAGTCTTATTTATTCCTTCGAATATAACAACACAATAAACAGGGAAAGTTTCGTGGCCCTGCAACCCACTGCGATTATATTTGGAAACAGGGATAAGCAAAGCGTGGAAAATTCAATTCGGGGAAGTTATAATTTTAATACCAAACAGGCGCTCAACTTAAGTTTCCGGAATTTTTGGTCGGCGGCAACATTTGCCGAAAATCAATTTTCCAGCTTACAAAATAATGGAAGTCTAACCCCCGCACAATTTCAAATTTCACCGGATAATAATCCGAATGTGAATTTTAATATCTGGAACCTGGATTTTAGTTATAAATGGGAATTTGCGCCGGGAAGTGAAGCGATTTTGCTTTACCGCAATTCTATTTTCAATTTAGACAGTCAAAGCGAGTTGGGTTACGGGGAAAGTTTGGGGAATTTGTTTGAAGAATCACTGAGACAAAACATTTCCTTAAGGCTGGTTTATTACATAGATTACAACAAGGCTAAAAACATTTTTAAAAGTTAAAGGTTGGGTTCAAAAGAATATAAGTAATTTCGCTTTTAAATTAAGCCGATGATTTACGCAAATAATATTCACAAATACTATGGAGACCTCCACGTTTTAAAAGGTGTAGATCTTCATATTAAAAAAAGTGAGATTGTTTCCATTGTGGGGCCTTCCGGAGCAGGAAAAACCACGTTGCTGCATATTTTGGGAACCCTGGACCAACCGGATAAGCAACCCGACAGTTCCCTAAAAATAAACGATATAGATATCTATTCGCAAAGTGCGAAAAAGCTTTCCAAATTCAGGAATGAACAAGTGGGGTTCATCTTTCAGTTCCATCAATTATTGCCGGAATTTACAGCCCTGGAAAATATTTGCATCCCCGCTTTCATCAAAAAAACACCTAAAGCCGATGCTGAAAAAAGAGGCCTTGAACTGCTTGATTTTTTAGGATTGACCAACCGGGCGCATCATAAACCCGGAGAACTCAGCGGTGGGGAACAACAACGCATTGCAGTTGCACGCTCTCTGATAAACAATCCTTCGGTAATTTTTGCCGATGAGCCTTCGGGAAATCTGGACAGCGAATCGGCGGAAAACCTGCATAAATTGTTTTTTCAACTTCGGGAAGAATTTCACCAAACCTTTGTAATTGTCACCCACAACGAAGAATTGGCCGATATGGCCGACCGGAAACTGACCATGGTTGATGGAGAGATCGTCTAATTATAAGTTTTGAAAAGCAAGTGGAATGATCAAAAGATCTGAATTAAAATTATTTTTAGATTATAAAGTGGAGCAATATAACTCTCCCGAATTTATAAAAACAGATCCTGTTCAAATCCCGCATCAATTCAGCAAAAAAGAAGATATCGAGATCGCCGGGTTTTTAACTGCTACCATCGCCTGGGGAAACCGCAAAAGCATCCTGAACAATGCCTCGAATTTAATGGAGTTGTTGGAACATTCGCCTTTTGATTTTGTAATGAATCATTCTGAAACCGATTTAATTTCCCTGGAAAATTTTGTTCACCGCACCTTTAACGGAACAGATCTTCAGTATTTCGTGCAATCCCTTCGAAATATCTATTTGAAACACGATGGATTGGAAGCCGTATTTGCCAAATATGCCGAAGCAAAATACCTTCAGTTGAGCATACATCAGTTTAAACAACTGTTTTTTGAATTGCCGCATCCTTCAAGGACCCAAAAACATGTGAGCGATCCGCTGAAAAATTCGGCGGCAAAACGCATCAACATGTTCCTGAGATGGATGATCAGAAACGATGCCGCCGGAGTAGATTTTGGGATCTGGAAAAGCCTCTCGCCTGCCCAACTCTCGTGTCCGCTTGATGTACATTCCGGAAATACCGCCAGGAAACTGGGTTTGCTCAAGCGAAAACAGAACGATGGTAAAGCACTTGTGGAATTGGATAATTCCTTACGTAAGTTGGACCCAATTGACCCCGTTAAATATGACTTTGCATTATTTGGACTGGGTGTGTTCGAAAAATATTAACATTTTTTTAACTTATATCCAAAAATTCATTAACTTAGTTGCCACTTCCGGCTAAAAACGAATCCTGGAAGTTTAACCTTTTTTATTATTGACTATGATATTAGCCAAGCTTCCGCCTAACGAAAAAACAAGGTTATCGGCTCTTAAAGATCTTAAATTATTTAATACAGAGCCCGAACAGAATTATGATAATATTACAAAATTAGCATCTTTTATTTGTAAGATGCCCATTTCCCTGATCACCTTGATAGGAAAAAAGAAACAGTGGTTTAAGTCTAAAGTTGGCACTGATATATGTGAAGCCGACAAGGATATTTCCCATTGCTCACATGCTATTTTGCATCCCGATGAATTGATGGAAGTGAAAGACACCAGAAAAGATCCACGCTTTGCAGACAATCCATATACAACTGATGCGAACACCCCAATTATTTTTTATGCCGGAATGCCTTTAAAAGCACATAACGGAGCGGTATTGGGCACTTTATGTGTGATGGACACAAAGTCAAATTCCCTGGATAACGAGCAAAAAGATGCGTTAAAAGCATTGGCAAAGCAGGTGGAAAATTTATTTGAATTGCGCCGCAAGAACCTGCATTTGGAAAAGACAAGAATAAAATTAAGGACAAGAAATGGACAGTTAAAGGATTTCGCCGGGACCGTATCTCACGATATGAAAATGCCACTGGCCAATATAGTGATGACCGTGGATTTGTTAAAGAAAAAATATGACGGAAGTCTGGACCAAAAAGGGCTTGAATATTTAAATTATTTAAAACAATCTTCCTTTAAACTCAGCAATTATGTCACCGGGATCTTAGAACACTATGAAAGCGATACCCTTGACGAATCCCTAAATGAAGATTTTGACATCCACGATTTGCTCGAGCAAATTATAGATTTGCTAAATATTAACTACGATTGCGTTATTAATTTACCCAAAAAAAATAATATCCTGAATTCCAACCGGGCTGCCCTGGAACAAATTTTTCTGAATTTATTGGGCAATAGCCTGAAATACAACAATAAAGAAGAAATTATCATTGATGTTACCTGTTCTAAGGATGATAAATTCTATCATTTTTCCATAACCGATAACGGAATAGGGATCCCAAAAGACAAACAGGAAGAAATTTTTAAACTTTTTACCGTGCTGGTTGAAGCCGACAGAAGCGGGAATCGTGGAAATGGAATAGGTCTTTCCACTGTAAAAAAATTGATTACCACTTTGGGAGGGGATATTTCAGTGAATTCTGTGGTCAATGAAGGAACTACGTTCAATTTTTCCATAATGCGATTCCAATAGTATAAAATATCCTTCATTTACATTAACTTAAAATTACTATATTTATAGTAATGCAAGTTTTTATGTAGCTCTCGGTAATTTTATCCTTTATGGAACGCAAAACCTTTTTAGATAAAAAAACAAGAGGAACCGTCCTCAAGGATTATAATATGACCAATTCCGTTCCCGATAAGGATTACGAACAACTCACGTTTCTCACCGCCAGTATTTGTAAAGTCCCGGTTGCCTTTTTAAGCGTATTGGATAGAAACCGGGTTTGGATTAAATCCGGTTATGGAATTAATATTGAAGAAATTAAAAGTGATACCGGTTTTTCGCAAGCCGTTTTAAATTCCGGAAAAGACATTTACAGCATAAATTATTCTGAAAATCCCAATTTTTTTGATAATTCAAAAAAAGAATTCGTCAAAGATTATAAGTTTTATACAGGCTTGCCAATCAAGAATTTACAAGGTTATTCCATTGCCGTCTTGAATATTTTGGACACCAAAGAACGAAGCCTGGAAGAGTTTCAAATAAAAGCCCTTCATGCACTTGCCAACCAGTTTGAACTATTGTTTGAATTTAGAAAGCAAAACCTGAAATTTCAACAAGTTCAAAAAAAATTAAAGCATAAATACAGGGAACTCGAAAAATTTACCAGCTTGGTTTCCCATGATATTAAATCTCCGTTGGCAAACATTATTTCTCTCACCGAACTTTTAAAAGAAGAAAACAAAGATAAGTTTGATGCCGAAACAAATCAATATCTCAACTATCTTGTTGAATCTTCTTATTCCCTTCGGAATTATGTAGATGGAATTTTAAGTTTTTACCGAAGTGACCATATTCTGGAAAAAGATTATGAAAATGTCGATTTAGGTCAAATTTTAAAAGGAATTGCCCAATTATATGAAGTTTCGGAGGATATAGAGATCAATTACCCAAAAACGGCGATGCTTCACCATGTAAACAAAGTCGCGTTGACCCAGGTATTTTTAAATTTGATCAGCAATGGCCTGAAGTATAACAAGAAAAAAATACGAAAAATCGATATCAGGTTCAAAGAAACAGAAAATTTTTACCAATTTGAAGTCATAGATAATGGCGAAGGATTTTTGGTTGAGGATTCTTCAAAAATATTTGAACTTTTTAAAACTCTGGAAACCACAGACAGGGAAGGAAACCCAGGAAGCGGAATTGGGCTTGCCACGGTAAAAAAACTGGTAAACAATATGGGTGGGGATATTAAAGCAGAATCTACCCCGGGAATAGGCAGCAATTTTAAATTTGCGATAAAACGACTTTAACTCACCTGAAACCATTGTGTTTAATGAGGTTTTTATATATTTGATAAACATTCCATTAAACCATGCAGTTTAATCAGCCCGAAGTACTATACGCCCTCTTCTTATTGATTATTCCCGTAATTATCCATTTATTTCAGCTCCGCAAATTCCAAACTGAGAATTTCACCAACGTAAAATTTTTAAAAAAACTTTCCCAGCAAACCCGAAAAAGTTCACGCCTCAAAAAATGGTTGGTGCTGGCTACCCGATTATTGATTTTAACTTCCATAATATTTGCTTTTGCCCAGCCTTATTTTCCTTCAGAAACTCCTGCTGCGGAAAATATAGAAACCGTGATCTATCTGGATAATTCTTACAGCATGCAGGCCACAGGACAACGCGGCAGATTGCTGGAGCGCAGTATTCAGGAACTGTTGGAAAACCTTCCGGATGACCGGGATTTTACCTTATTCACCAATACAGATGAATTTAAAAGCGCAGGAAAAAGCGACTTGCAGAAAATAGGCTATTCAGTTTCTCAACTCGATTTTGAAACCGTATTGTTAAAGGCGAAAAACATCTTTTCCAACGATCCCACCACTCATAAAAAACTGCTGCTGATCTCAGATTTTCAGGAGAAATTCAAATTTCCGAAAATATTTAATTCTGAAGACATAACCTTATATCCCCTTGCCCGGCGTCCCGAGCGTCTGGAAAATATTCAGCTGGATTCGGCTTTTATAACAGGTAAATCAATTGATACCCGGATTTTAAATGTACAACTCAGTTATAGTGGAAATCAACCTGAAAACACGCCGGTTTCCCTTTACAGCGGCGATAATTTGATAGGAAAAACCAGTATCGATTTTTCAGAAAAAAAACTTCAGCAACTCGAATTTCCCCTGGAGAACAAACCAATTTTGAATGGTTTGATCAAAATTGAAGATAACGGACTTCAATTTGACAACAATTTATTTTTTACAATTAATGAAGCAAATCCAATACTGATAAGCAGCATTAATAATGCAGAAGACGGGTTTTTAAATCGAATCTTCACCTCCCCGGAATTTGAATACAGGGCAATGCCTGTAAATGCCATAGATTACAATAAACTTGCCGCCTCCCAGGTTGTGGTTTTAAATGAAGTTGCAGAATTATCCGGTTCCCTTTTAAGCTCCCTTCAGAAAAAATATGAAGAAAATGTGGTTTTTATCGTAATTCCATCTGCTGAAGATACCGATCAAAATTACCGGTTATTTATGCGAAGATTAGGAGTTAGCGGTTTTGAGAACAAGCAGGAACAGGAAAAATTAGTTACCGGGATCTCTTTTAAACATCCGTTATTTACGGGGGTTTTTGAGGAACAAATTCGCAATTTTGAATATCCCAAAGTCCAGGTCACATTCCTTCTGAAATCAGGAAATATTCCTATTTTGTCTTTTCAGGATGAGAAAGCGTTTTTATTTGATCTTGACGGAAATTATTTTTTTACCGCTCCACTAAATCAAAAAAACACTAATTTCACCCAATCTCCATTGGTGGTCCCAACTTTTTACAACATAGGAGCATCGGCGATCAGGCCTGTACAATTATACTATTATCCGGGGAAAATTAACAAGATCGAGGTTCCTGTAGAAATTCAGGGCGATCAAATTTTGCAGATCAGTTCTGAAACTTCCAATTTCATTCCGCAGCAAAAACGATTTTCAAATAAGGTTGAGATCATTATTGATGAACTGCCCAATGAACCGGGAAATTTCAGCATAAATAATAAAGAACAATTGGTTTCCGGGATCAGTTTTAATGTTGACAGAGACGAAAGCAAACTGGTTTATAAGGAGATAAAAAATGCTGAAAACATTGAGATTATTAAAGAGCTTCCTGAATTTTTTAACTCTGCCGGTTTTAAAAAAGAAGTCGGTACTTTTTGGAAATGGTTTGTTACTTTTGCATTGCTCTTTCTAATCATTGAAACACTACTCTTAAAATATTTTAAATGAAAGTACTTCTCAAATCGGCTAAAATTATAGATCCAAATTCCGGCCACCATAAAAAAACGATGGATATTTTTATCAATGGAGGAAAAATCGATAAAATAGGAACCTCCCTTAAAATTTCCGGTTTAGACAGAGAGATCAATCTTAAGGATCTACACGTTTCCCCGGGTTGGTTTGACAGCAGTGTTTGTTTTGGGGAACCGGGATTTGAAGAACGGGAAACCATTTCCAACGGATTAAAGACCGCAGCCAGCAGCGGATTTACACAAATTGCCCTGAATCCAAATACCAATCCCGTGATAGATGATAACGGAGCGATAACTTCAGTGCAATCAAAAGCAAAAAACCAGCCTGTGGAATTGTTTCCAATAGGCGCTTTAACCCGAAAATCTGAAGGAAAAGACCTGGCAGAAATTTTCGATATGCACCAGGGTGGAGCAATTTCATTTGGCGATTACAAACGCGGAGTGATGCACCCAAATTTATTGAAATTGGCACTTCTGTATGTACAAAATTTTGGAGGTTTGGTTCAATCTTTTCCGCAGGATAATCTAATTGCTGGAAAAGGATTGGTAAATGAGGAATCGAATAGCACGCGTTTAGGTTTGATGGGAATCCCTGCACTGGCAGAAGAACTACAAATTACCCGGGATCTCGCCATTTTGGAATACACTGGCGGAAAATTGCATATCCCCACTATTTCTACTGAAAATTCGGTAAGACTTATCAGGGATGCGAAAAAGAAAGGATTGGATGTAAGCTGCAGTGTGGCCATTCACAATCTTGTATTTACCGATGAACTGTTATTGGAATTTGACACCAATGTGAAGGTTTTGCCTCCACTTAGAACCAAAAAAGATACAAAAGCGCTGATTAAAGGCTTGAAAGATGGGACTATAGATATGGTGACATCAGACCACAACCCTATTGACATAGAACATAAAAAAGTGGAATTTGAAAACGCTTTATACGGGACCATCGGTTTGGAATCGGCATTTGGAAGCTTGTTAAATGTCTTCTCCCTGGAAGAAACCATCGCGTTTTTAACAAAAGGAAGAGTGCGTTTTGGGATTCCGGAGCCGGAAATTAAAGAAGGAAACAAGGCAAATTTAAGCCTCTTTACCCCGGAAGGAAAGTATGTTTTCACTTCGCAGAATATACATTCCTCCTCCAAAAACAGTATTTTTTTAAATTCGACTTTAAAGGGAAAAGTGTACGGGATTATTTCCGGAAATAACTTTGTGATCTCTGAATAAGATTTAAAAAATGATATTTTTGTCTAACAGAAAAAAAAATTAACCAAAACTATGAATACAACGGCTGAAACAGGAAAAACTACCGCTATTGTAGCTTACCTTACTATAATTGGGACCATTATAGCCTATTTCATGAATAATGACACCAAAAATACCTTCGCCAGTTTTCATATCAGGCAGGCACTGGGAATTCACATCACGTTCTATTTATTGGGAGCCCTGATAAGTATTTTTGACAGTTGGATGATTTCCTGGGCATTCTATGTTTTTATTATTGTCCTGTGGGGTTATGGGTTTATAACCGCTCTCCAGGGAGAACAAAAAGAAGTCCCGTTATTGGGAGACAAATTTCAAAAATGGTTCAGTACAATAAGCTAATGACTCCAAAACAACTCTCTTTATATCATATTATCAAAGAACCTTCAATTAAGAAGGAAAAAGCGCCTACGCTCATTATGTTGCACGGGTACGGAAGCGATGAAAACGACCTTTTTTCATTTGCAAATGAATTACCGGAAGAGCTCTTTATAATTTCGGTTAGGGCTCCGTATTCCCTGCCTCCATACGGTAATGCATGGTACGCAATTAATTTTGACGCCACTGCAGGAAAATTCAGCGATAATGTTCAGGCCCGGGAATCCAGGGATAAAATCGCGGATTTTATAGATGAAGTTATTGCAAACTATCCTATAAATCCGGAAAACATAAGCTTGTTAGGGTTCAGCCAGGGCACTATTTTAGCTTATGCGGTTGCATTAAATCATCCTGAAAAAATTAAAAATGTGATTGCTTTAAGCGGATACATTAATGAGGAACTTTTAGAAAAGGATTATGCTAAAAATGATTTTTCCAACTTATCAATTTATGCTTCTCACGGCAGCCAGGATCAGGTAATCCCAGTAACCTGGGGAAGAAAAGCGCCAATATTGCTGAAGGAATTGGGGATAAATCACACTTATTCTGAATTTCCGGTAGGTCATGGAGTTGCCCCGCAAAATTTTATGGAATTTAGGAAATGGTTAATACAGAGAATTTAGATCTTAGATAAGAGAATATAGAGAAGAGAAAATAGAGATGTGGCGAAATGATCTTTCCTCTTTCCTCTTATTTCCTTTTCACTCGTACTTCGTACTTCCCTCTACTCGACTGGATATAAAAATGATTTTTCGGTAGTGAAGTTCAGGTTATTTTCTTTGTCAATTTCATAGGAGATCAAAACTTCACCCCAGTAGGTGCCATCGGTAAAATCGGCGATGATCCATTTGTGGTTTAAGACTTTTACTTTATTGATCCGCATCACGCCTTCCATTCCTTTAAACGGAACCAGGTCATTATCCTCCCCTGCTTTATTTCTGCCTATTATTTCATCTTCTACCGCACTCGCAAGTTCTACAGCGTTTATACTCAAGTTATCGAAATATGAAATAGCTTCTTCATTTTGAGCTAAAGAAAAATAATTCAAACTTAAATTTTCGCTGGTGAGGGCTTCATTTTTAATTTCAGCCTCTGATAGTTTTTCCTGTAAATTTTCAATTTTTTCCTCTTTTGCATCCAGGATCTTTTTATCGTTTACATAGATAAAGATCGTGAAAAGCAACATGAAGAAAAATAGGTACATATAAATTTTACCGAGCATTATATTGTGATTTTAAGGTTATCATAGGCCAGAAAAACATTTTCCGGCAATTGTGCCTGGACATCCTTATGGAAACCCATTACATGGCTGATATGGATAATATAGGCGCGTTCCGGTTTCACATTGTTTATAAACTCCAGAGCATCCTCTAAATTAAAATGAGAATGATGCTTCTCTATTCTCAAAGCGTTAATTGCCAGCACTTTAACACCCATGAGTTTTTCGATTTCTTCTTCTTCAATTGTTTTTACATCGGTTAAATAAACGAAATCCTCCAACCTGTAACCAAAAACTTGCACCCGGTTGTGCATAACATTTACGGGGATAATATCGAGTTCCTTAAATTTAAAAGGTGTATTTTGAATTTCATTGACGACTACACTTGGAGCCCCGGGATATTTGTTTTCACTTTCAAAAATATAATCAAATCGTTTCTTAAGAGAATCCAGTACCCTTTTATGAGCGTAGATGGGAATATCCCCCTGCCTGAAAAAATACGGCCGGATATCGTCCAAGCCCGCAGTGTGGTCGTTATGCTCATGGGTATATAGAATGGCATCTATATGTGTGATTTGATTGGTGAGCATTTGCGCCCTGAAATCGGGGCCGCAATCTATTAAAATAGTATAACCTTTATATTCCACAAGGGCCGAAACCCGTAATCGTTTATCCTTGGGATCAGTGCTTAAACATACAGGATGATTGCTTCCTATTACCGGAATGCCCTGTGAAGTACCAGTACCCAAAAATGTTATTACCAAAAGAGTTATTTTTTACAAAAGTAAGTATATTTATTTTCTGTAGCTTACCGTTTCACTACCTTTGTCATACTTAATATTATCACCAAAACATTATTCTATGCCAATTACAATTATGGGGGACAGGGAGTTTGAAGATGTTCCCTCAATTAAAAGTAAAGCATTACGCATCAATTTAAATGAAAATATTTATGGCACCTTTTCCGAGATTGGAGCAGGACAGGAAACCGTAAGGAATTTTTTCAGAGCTGGTGGTGCTTCAGGTACTATAGCGAAAGCTATGAGTGCTTACGACAAAGATTTTAGTGATGCCATTTATGGAGAAGAAGACGATAAACGTTACGTTACCGAAGGAAGGCTTAAAAAAATGCTCTCTCATGAAATCAACTTGATCGAAGCGCGAATTACACGAGACAAGCATCCACATAAATTATTCTTTAGCTACGCAAATACTGTCGCAACAATAGATTTTGCCAAGCAGTACAAAGGTCACGGTTGGGTGGGCATAAGGTATCAGGTTGAGCCAGGTGAAGATTACAACGAAATAAGCCTGCATATACGTTTTCATGAAAATGATGCCCGTTTACAACAAAATACACTTGGAACCCTAGGTGTAAACCTGATTTATGGGGCATACTACAAATACGATAACCCAAAAAAGTTATTGAGGTATTTATACGATCATATTGATAAGGACCAGATTGAAATTGATACCATCAACTTTTCGGGCCCCAGGTTTGAACAGGTGGACAACCGCTTGATGAGTTTGCAATTGGTAAAAAACGGAATGACCGATGCTGTAATGTTTGCACCAGATGGCAATAACGTTTTACCGGCCAAAATTCTTTACAAAAAAAATATCCTCGCTTTACGCGGAAGTTTTAGACCAGTAACAAAGGTGAATATGGATATTTACAAAGGCTCATTGGAACTTTTCATCAAGGAGAAAAAGGTGTCTGAGGAAAATACCCAAGTAATCTTTGAAATTACACTTTCCAATTTAAGAGCTGAAGGAGAAATCAATGAGCTGGATTTTATGGACAGGGCTAAGCTATTATGTTCTTTGGGACAAACGGTGATGATCTCCAACTTCCAGGAATATTATAAATTGGTAGAGTATTTCTCCAGATATACCAAGGAACGTATGGGACTGGCGATGGGTGTAAACAACATGATTGAAATATTTGACGAAAAATACTATAGGCACTTAAGTGGAGGTATCCTGGAAGCATTTGGCAAACTCTTCTTTAAAGATTTAAAAGTGTACTTATATCCTTTAAAAGATCATGAAACCGGGGAAATTATTACAAGTGAAAACTTAAAGGTTCATCCCCGTATGAAAGAACTTTACAAATTTTTTAAATACAATGGTAAAGTTTTAGATATAAAAGATTACAATCCTGAATTTTTAGACATTTTCTCCAGGGAAATTTTACAAATGATCAATGACGGAAAAAGTGGATGGGAAAAGATGTTACCCGAATCTACTTCCGAGATGATTAAAAATCAGAATTTATTTGGATACAAGGAACCTGTTTTAGAAAAAAAAGAATAGGTTTTTTTCTGGTAAAGAAAAAGGTGGTTTAAAATTAATTTTAAACCACCTTTTTTTATTCAATAGGTTTTATTCAATACGTGTTATTCTTGCACCAATAGCACAAAGCCTTTCATCTATATTTTCGTAACCCCGGTCTATTTGTTCAATATTATGAATGGTTGATGTACCATGGGCAGACATCGCGGCGATTAAAAGGGAAACCCCTGCCCGAATATCGGGAGAAGTCATGGTGGTAGCCCTTAACAAAGATTTAAAATCCTGGCCAATTACCGTGGCACGATGCGGATCGCACAATATTATTTTAGCCCCCATATCAATCAACTTATCTACAAAAAACAATCTGCTTTCAAACATTTTTTGATGAATAAGTACACTTCCTCTTGCCTGTGTGGCGACAACCAGCAAAATACTCAATAAATCGGGAGTAAATCCTGGCCATGGAGCATCGCTTATGTTCATTATAGAACCATCAATAAAATTTTGAATTTCATATCCATCAGTATGGGCAGGAATATAAATATCGTCGTTTCTTTTTTCAATGGTAATTCCAAGTTTTCGGAAGTTATTCGGAATAACGCCAAGGTGGTCCCATCCGACATTTTTTATGGTAATTTCACTCCGGGTCATGGCTGCCATTCCAATCCAGGAGCCAATTTCTATCATATCCGGTAAAATTGTATGCTCACAACCGGTAAAGCTTTCAACACCTTCAATATGTAATAAATTCGAACCGATGCCTTCAATTTTTGCACCCATGGAATTCAACATTTTGCAAAGTTGTTGCAAATATGGTTCGCAGGCTGCGTTGTAGATTGTGGTTTTTCCTTTTGCCCAAACCGCGGCCATCACGATATTAGCTGTTCCGGTTACCGATGCTTCTTCCAGCAACATATAGGTGCCGGTAAGCCCATTTGGAGCCTCAACTCCATAAAACCGCTCTTCATCATTATAACGGAATTTAGCCCCCAATTTCATAAAACCTTCAAAATGAGTGTCCAGTCTGCGGCGGCCTATTTTATCGCCCCCGGGTCTTGGGATATAACCTCTCCCGAAGCGGCCCAATAAAGGACCTACCAGCATAATGGAACC
>JAENXB010000156.1 GCA_016649785.1 Flavobacteriaceae bacterium | reverse complement strand
TATTTAACAATAAATCCTTTTATAGATGATGGCTTTTTCGATCTAAAATATTTAAATAGCCAACCAGCAGAATATGAAGATGAATATTTAAGACATATACGTTTTGAAGGACCCTTGGAAATAATTATTAACGGGAAAGACAGTAAAGCCGCTATTTTTAAAAAAGAATTTAAGGCTGAAGAGATTCAGGAAACAACCGATGATTTTTTGGGGGATCTCCCTCCTGAGGGTTTTATGTAAGCTGATAACTTATAATTTTACCAATAAAAATGTTTAATTATCTAAACGCGATCTGGTTTTTAAATGTCGAATAATCTCTAAGGGCCGGGTTTTTTTTGATTTGATGATTTTTTGTTGAAAAAAATAGTGAATATTAAAAATATAGGCGCTTTTTTTAAAAAAAATATAATTTAATATGCGTAATTTTGTGTTCAATTATTGAATATTTAATAAATTTTATATACGTTTAAATCAAATATATTATGAATGTAAAGGATATATTAATCAACCTCGAGACCAAACATCCGGGGGAAAAGGAATACTTGCAAGCCGTTCACGAAGTGTTGGAATCTATTCAAACAATTTATGATGAAAACCCTCAGTATGAGGCTGCAAAAATAATTGAACGATTGGTTGAACCTGATCGTATTTTAACTTTTAGGATTTCCTGGGTAGATGATGATGGCGTGGTTCAGGTTAATTTGGGACACAGGGTACAATTTAACAATGCAATTGGGCCATACAAAGGAGGAATCCGTCTGCATCCAAGTGTAAACTTGAGCATTCTTAAATTTCTGGGATTTGAGCAAACATTTAAAAATGCCCTAACAACCTTGCCAATGGGAGGTGCTAAAGGCGGATCCGATTTCAATCCAAAAGGCAAATCAGATGCGGAAATAATGCGTTTTTGCCAGGCTTTTATGTTGGAATTATGGCGTGTTATAGGACCAAGCACCGATGTTCCCGCTGGAGATATTGGAACCGGCGGTAGGGAAATAGGCTTTATGTATGGTATGTACAAGAAATTACAATTTGAAAATACCGGTGTTTTCACGGGTAAAGGTTTAAATTGGGGTGGAAGTTTGATAAGACCTGAAGCTACAGGTTTTGGAGCTACCTATTTTACCAATGAAATGTTACAAACCCAAAACGATACATTCGTAGGCAAAACAGTTTCTGTTTCTGGTTTTGGCAATGTGGCCTGGGGTGTTGCCCTAAAAGTTACAGAACTTGGAGGCAAAGTAATTACCCTTTCTGGTCCTGATGGATATATTTATGACGAGCGGGGTTTAGATGCTGAAAAGATTGCCTATTTATTAGAGCTTAGGGCTTCCAATAATGATATTGTTTCTCCTTATGTAGAAGTATTCCCGGAAGCTAAATTTATCCCCGGTAAGAAGCCTTGGGAAGTTCCTGTGGATATCGCGATGCCAAGTGCAATTCAAAACGAGCTGGATGGTGAAGACGCAAAATTATTGATTGCAAATGGCGTGAAATATATTGTTGAAGTTTCCAATATGGGATGTACCCCGGAAGCTGTTGATCTATTTCATAAGCACAAATTGCCGTTTGCCCCGGGTAAAGCAGCAAATGCAGGTGGGGTTGCAGTGTCTGGATTGGAAATGTCTCAAAATGCCATGAAATTAAATTGGACTATTGAAGAAGTAGATGCCAAATTACATCAAATAATGACTTCAATTCATATTGCTTGTTCAAAATACGGAACTCAAGATGATGGATATGTAAACTATGTTAAAGGCGCGAATATTGCCGGGTTTATAAAAGTTGCAGATGCTATGTTAGATCAGGGTATTTTATAACCTTATAAATTATAGATTTATATCAAAGCGGGTTGTCTAAAAATAGACAACCCGCTTTGTATTTTATTCAGATTTTAAAATTTCAGATTACATTCTAAATTTTGAACCCGGATTATATTTTTTATAAAGACGATTTAAATTGCTCGAGGAAGCGCACGTCATTTTCGTAAAACATGCGAATATCGCCAATTTGATAAAGCAGCATTGCGATTCGCTCTATCCCCATTCCAAAGGCAAATCCGGAATATTCTGAAGGATCTATTCCACAATTTCTAAGAACGTTGGGATCTACCATTCCGCAGCCCATAATTTCCAGCCAACCGGTTCCCTTGGTTATCCTGTAATCGGTTTCTGTTTCCAGGCCCCAGTAGATATCAACCTCGGCACTTGGCTCGGTAAACGGAAAATAAGAAGGCCTAAGGCGGATTTTTGACTTTCCAAACATCTGTTCGGTAAAATACAATAAGGTTTGTTTAAGGTCGGCAAAAGAGACATCCTTATCTATGTACAAGCCTTCTACCTGGTGAAAGATACAATGTGACCTTGCTGAAATTGCTTCGTTCCTGAATACGCGACCCGGTGAAATCGTGCGAATAGGAGGTTTGTTGTTTTCCATATAGCGCACTTGTACCGATGAGGTATGAGTTCTCAATAAAATATCGGGATCGGTTTGTATAAAAAAAGTGTCCTGCATATCCCTTGCCGGATGATATTCCGGAAGGTTCAAGGCTGTAAAATTGTGCCAGTCATCTTCAATCTCCGGACCTTCAGAAACATTGAACCCAATATTTGAAAAAATTTCGATGATTTGATTTTTTACTATTGAAATAGGATGCCGGGAACCAATTTCTATAGCTTCTGCCGGACGGGTTAAATCTCCGTAAATACTCTTTTCTTCCTGCTGGCCTTCAAATGCACCTTTTAACTGTGCCACTTTTTCCTGCGCGGCAATTTTAAGGGTATTGATGGCCTGACCGAAATCCTTTTTTTGATCGTTGGGAACATTTTTAAATTCAGCAAAAAACTGATTCAGAAGTCCTTTTTTCCCCAGATATTCAATTCGGAACGCTTCAACCTCTTCCTGGGTTCCACCTTGAAAACTGGTTACTTTAGCAATGTGTTCCTTTATCGTTTCAATCATGAGTTCATTTCTTTAAAGAAGCGCGAATTTACTAAAATTGCGCTTTTATTCCACTATTTTAAAAAAGGTATTGTACCTGATCAGTTTATAAAGTTTTGAGTGCCTAAAATGCCAAAAAAATACTGATTTGATCATCCTATCCTATATAACCTTTTGCTAAAAAATAATGTACAATAGCATCTTTCATCAATACCGATTGTTCACCCGCTTTTAGGCTGGGCAAAATTTCCAATGTTTTAAAATGCGGCCAACCATCCTCATCAACAAGTTCAAATTCATAATATCCATAAGGTTCCAGAAGCCTGCAGATCGCAATATGCATCAGGTCCAGTTTTTGGTCTTTTTTAAACTGACGGTGGGGTTGCCCAAATTCCTGTATGCCAATTAAGTAAATAATTGCATCCAAATCCAGTAAATCCCCATCTGCAAATTGATCAGATAGTTTTTTCTGTACTTTTAACCAACGCTCTTTTAACTCTTCATCTCTTGCCATTTGGCAAAGATACGTATCTTAGGCGTCGTAAATGCTATCTATAAATCATGAATATTGTCGATATAATCCTGGTCGTAATTTTATTGTACGGGCTGGTCCGTGGGTTTTTTCGCGGGTTTTTTGCCGAACTGGCTTCCCTTGTAGGGTTTATTGCAGGGATTTACGTGGCCATTTATTTTTCCCATATTTTAAGCGATTATCTGGTCGATAAGGTATCCTGGAATATACAGTTTGTGAATCTCGCGGCTTTTGCCATCACCTTTATTCTAGTTGTGTTTTTTATTTCCCTGGCAGGTAATTTCCTTACCAAAATCGCAAATTTTGCGGCACTCGGGATTTTAAACAAGCTTATAGGTGCTGGATTTGGCTTTCTAAAAATAGCATTTATTGCAAGTGTAATAATTATGTTTTTTGGTTCTACCAATGAAGATGTTAATCTTGTAGAAAAAGAAACCCTTGAAGAATCGGTGTTGTTTTCACCAATTAAAACCATTGCTCCCATTTTTTTGCCATCCATTTTGAGGGAGGCCAAAGACCTGGATATTATAGAGGACGACATTGAAACATAAAAAGGAATCGATATTAAAACCCCGACCCGTTTCTCCTTAATTAATGAAGCTTTTTAAAATTATTCGTGCATCCGTGGCGAAAAAAACAATTTAAAAATCCAACTTATACACCTCATCCAGTTGTGAATCGTTTTTAAAATTCACTCCCAGATCCTTTACAATTCCATTGTCCACTCCGTATACCCATCCGTGAATCGTTAGATCCTGATTAGTTCCCCATGCATTTTGCACAATAGAAGTTTTGGCAAGATCATATACTTGTTCTATTACATTCAGCTCGACAAACCGGTTGGTTCGTTCACTTATATCTTCAATATTGTCCAACTCTTTTTTATGGACCCTGTAAATATTTTTTATATGCCTTATCCAGTTGTCTATCAATCCAATTGATTTATTTGTCATAGCAGCCTCTATCCCACCACAGCCGTAATGCCCGCAAACTATCACGTGTTTTACTTTCAATACATTTACGGCATAATCCAGAACACTCAGCATGCTCATATCGGTATGGATCACCATATTCGCAATATTTCTGTGCACAAAAACTTCACCCGGTTGTGCCCCAATTATTTCATTTGCAGGCACCCGACTATCTGCGCAACCAATCCACAACAATGGTGGTTTTTGGCCCTTGGCAAGTCTTTCAAAATATTGCGGATCCAGTTTAAGTGTATTCTCAACCCACTTTTTGTTGTTTTCTATAATTTTATTATAAAAATCCTCCATAATTACAAGCTTTAAAAAGTTACCTTAATTGAGGTGTTTCAAGTCATTAAAAGAACAATAATAAAATAAACAACGCAATTCTAATCTAATATTAACTTAAGAAAAAACATATTTAAAGAAACCTGACATCCGATTTATCCATCCAACCCTGAATTTCATTGGCGAGTTCAAATTTTATCCAGTTTTGAAAAGTTTCCAGAATTTTCACCTTTGTCCCCTCGTGCAACATTAAAATTTCATTACTTCTCAGGGTTGGTTCGTTTCTAATGATGGCTTCTTCAGAAAATATTATGGCAAACTGTGAGTTTTTCTGATATTCCTGTTGTTGATAAGCAAATATTAAAGCACTCAACATTATAATAAGTGAAATAATAGAGGTGGTGAAGAAAAATCTTTTTCGCCTACTGGAGTTGCTGAAATAATACAGAAGGAAAAAAGCGGCAAACAATACCGATCCAATCACTGCTGTCCAGGCCCAACCATTAAAGCTGAGAACTGAAATTAACTTGTTTGTTATTTTTAAAAGCCCCGTTTTTGGGACCTCTTCAATCTCGTCTATCAACATTCTTTGGGCAAATTCCAGATTGTTTTTTACATCTGAATCGCCTGGATTGAGTTGAAGTGCTTTTTCATAGTAATAGACACTGGGCGCGATATGGCTTAATTTATAATGTGCATTTGCCAAATTGTAATATACCTCGGCTGAAGTCTCGCCATTTTCCAGAATGCGCTCATAATTATTAATTGCTTCTGAATAATTCCCTTCATTATAAGCCGTATTCGCCTCCTGAAATAAATCTTTGTTTTGTGCCGACAAAGAAAAAAAGCAGATAAATAGTAAATAAACAATCTTATTCATAGCTATAACTGTTTGTCCAATTCCGAAATTACGCGGGCTGCATTTTCATAATCCCGATGCATCTCTACATTTGAAGAAGGTGTGTATCGTGCAAATTCACAACTCTCTATAAGTGCGATGAAATCTTTGGTTGTTGCAGGATCGGCCTTGCGCTCTGACAATAATTCCACAATCCGTTCCTTGCTCATCTCGCTGGTTTGAATATGCAATTTTGCCTTCAGGTAATTGTGTAAAGCACGTTCAAGCGTTTGGTAGAAGGCTTTTTGATCTCCAATATTCTTTTTGGCTTCAAACAAGTATTTCCTGGCCAGCTTATCGGCTTTTTTAATTTTATTTCCAATTACATCATTGGTCAAAGCTTCGCGTTTTTTACCCAGGAGAACCCCTAAAATAATGAAGATAAAAGGAAACGACAACAACGACCAAAACTCCCAGGATCCAAAAAAGGAACCGGAATTTACAGGTTTCAAATTAGTGCTTAACCTGATATATTTAAATTGATTTTGATTTAATTCTACTGTTTGCTTAGTTACCGAATTTGAACTTCCTGAACTGATGGCTGCGCCTGCAGGTGCATTGGAAACTTCCAGCAGGATTTCTCCTGAATTAATGGTTTTATAGGACTTGCTTTCCAAATCGAACCAGGAAAAAGATAAAGATGGAATTGGGAATTTTCCCTTTTGCATGGGAACGATCGTGTAATTATCGATGATGCTTCCCTGAGTTCCGTTTAAATCGGTCCTTACGTTTTCGATGCGTTCTGGTTCATATTTTTCTAATGATGCAGGCACTTGCAACTCCGGAAGTTCAAATAATTTCAAATTGCCATTCCCCCTTACCTCAACTTTTACGTTCAGGGATTCTGTTGCGGCAAGGCTGGACCTTTCGGCTGTTACCTTAAAATCAAATTTCCCAACTGCACCGGTAAAACTCCCAGGTTTATTGGCCTGGGGCAAAGCTTTTGCATTAATTGTCCTTTTCCCCGCAGCCACTGTTTTATCTATTGTGGTAAAAAGCCTGCCCCCAAATATGTCCCTGCGGTCACTGGGCACATTTACCGAAACTGAGAGAGTCAACGGTTCTATTTCCAGCTCCCCGGTTTTTTGAGGATATAAAATTGTTTTACGCAGAATGACATATCTGTATGGTTCGCCCTGGAACTCTCCGGATTCTATATTTAACTGTTTAATATCGATATTTTGACTCCAAAAATCCTGATAAACCGGGCTATCCATTTCCCTCCAATTGCTAACGCTTATTCGCGGACTCACGTAAAGCTTATAAACAATGGTA
>JAENXB010000307.1 GCA_016649785.1 Flavobacteriaceae bacterium | reverse complement strand
TTAAAAGGCCATGGGCAAATCACCGAGATAAATGTTGCGGAAACCTTAAAGGAAGTACGCCGCGCGCTGGTTGATGCCGATGTAAATTATAAAATAGCCAAAGAGTTTACCAGCATTGTTAAGGATAAAGCCATGGGGCAAAACGTGTTATCAGCGTTAAAGCCGGGGCAATTAATGGTAAAACTCGTCAAAGATGAGTTGACCCAATTAATGGGAGGAGAAGCAGAAGGTATTGACCTTTCCGGGAATCCTTCGGTGATATTAATGGCCGGTTTGCAGGGAAGTGGTAAAACCACCTTTTCCGGAAAACTGGCAAATTATCTCAAAAACAAAAAATCCAAAAATCCTCTTTTGGTTGCCTGTGATGTTTACAGGCCTGCTGCAATTCAGCAATTACAGGTTGTTGGAGAGCAAATAGGGGTTGAGGTTTTTAGCGACGAAGGAAATCAGGATCCAGTTGCAATTTCCAATGCGGCTATTGCTCATGCAAAGAAGAACGGTCACAATGTTGTAATTATAGATACCGCTGGTCGTTTGGCTGTAGATGAGGCTATGATGACCGAGATCGCAAATATTCGCGATGCCATCAAACCTCAGGAAATCCTGTTTGTGGTGGATTCCATGACAGGTCAGGATGCAGTGAACACAGCAAAAGCTTTTAACGAAAAGTTGAATTTTGATGGGGTGATCCTCACAAAATTGGATGGTGATACCCGTGGGGGAGCAGCTATTTCCATAAAATCGGTAGTTAATAAACCTATTAAATTTATAGGTACCGGCGAGAAAATGGATGCGATAGACGTGTTTTATCCTTCGCGTATGGCCGACAGGATCCTGGGAATGGGTGATGTTGTTTCGTTGGTAGAACGTGCACAGGAACAATATGATGAAGAGGAAGCGAGGAAACTTCAGAAAAAAATTGCCAAGAATCAATTCGGATTTGATGATTTCTTAAACCAATTACATCAAATCAAAAAAATGGGGTCTATGAAAGACCTGATGGCGATGATTCCCGGTGCCGGGAAAATGCTGAAAGATGTGGATATTGATGACGATTCTTTCAAGCATATAGAAGCCCTTATTTACTCTATGACTCCAGAGGAAAGAAGTACGCCAAGCTTAATTAATGCGAATAGAAAAAAACGAATTGCAAAAGGATCGGGAACATCTGTACAACAGATCAACCAATTGTTGAAACAGTTCAACCAGATGGGGAAAATGATGAAGATGATGCAAGGCGGCGGAGGCAAAAAAATGATGCAAATGATGAAGGGAATGAAATAAGCCCCAAATGGGGAATTTTTAAAATATAAATTAATTAAGCTTTTTCCCTTGGATTGACAAACAGGAAGGCTTTAAACTGAAAATTTGAAATGACAATTCTTGACGGTAAAAAAATCAGTAACGAAATTAAGAATGAAATTGCTGGGGAAGTTCAGAAAATGAAGGACCGTGGAGAAAAAGTTCCGCATTTGGCAGCAATTATTGTTGGCAATGATGGTGCGAGTGAAACTTATGTAGCCAGCAAGGTAAAAGCTTGTGAACGGGTAGGTTTTGAATCTACTTTGGTTAAAATGTCAAGTACCACAAGTGAGACAGAATTGTTGAATAAAATTAAGGAATTAAATGAAAATCCGGATATAGATGGATTTATAGTTCAATTGCCCTTGCCACCACAAATTGATACCCAAAAAGTGTTGCTTACCGTAAATCCGGATAAGGATGTAGACGGATTTCATCCTACAAATTTTGGGAAAATGGCCCTGGATATGAGCAGTTTTATTCCCGCCACACCATTTGGAATTCTGGAATTATTGGAAAGATATAAGGTTGAAACACAGGGAAAACACACCGTTGTAATTGGCAGGAGTCATATTGTTGGCAGGCCGATGAGCATTTTGATGGGAAGAAAAGGATTTCCCGGAAATTCAACAGTAACACTTACTCATAGTTATACCAAAAATATCACTCAAATAACTTCCCAAGCCGATATAATTATAACTGCTTTAGGAAATCCTGGATTTTTAAAAGCCGAAATGGTAAAAGAAGGAGTCGTAATTATCGATGTGGGGATCACAAGGGTTACAGATGAAAATACTGAAAAAGGTTACCGGATTTCCGGAGATGTGGATTTTGAAAACGTAAGTAAAAAAGCATCTTTTATAACGCCGGTTCCGGGAGGAGTAGGTCCTATGACCATCGCAATGTTGCTAAAAAATACGTTGCTTGCAAGGGAAAACCACCGGTTGGAATAAAAGTTTTAAACCTTTTTCAGGATTAATGTCACTGGCTTTCAAATTATCAGGTGAACCTGAATTCCATTAAACAATGACATTTTAATAAAAACACCAGTTTAAATTTGGCTGAAATTTTTATCTATTAACCAAGCGGTAATATTTCGGAATTAATATTGTATATTTACAGTATGGAAAAAGAAGATTTCAGAACTGTAACAGAGCAAGCAAGAGTAGTTATTCGAAAGAAAGCTATCCGTTTGATATTATCTGGCAAAAAAAAG